>QMQC01000252.1 GCA_003648875.1 Actinomycetota bacterium | reverse complement strand
TCGTGGCTTCGGGCATCATCGCAGACGCAAAGACCGCCGTCGGTCTGCTCCTCGCGGCGCGCACTCGTGTCCCTTCCTGAACACGGAATCGAGTTCCTCGAGTCGATTCGCTCCGAGAGAGGGCTCTCAAAGAACACGGAACAGGCGTATCGCCGAGATCTGCTCCAGTATCACGACACCATTCAAGAGCACCGAGAGCTCACGCCGACAGAGCTCGTGCAGATGCATCTCGCATCTTTGCGAGACAGCGGAATGGTGAACGCCTCCGTCGCAAGAAAGCTTGCCTCGATAAGGGCCTATCACCGCTTTGTCATAGCGGAGGGATACGGGACGGAGGACCCGACCTCATCGATCATGAGCCCCAAGATTCCCTCCGCGCTCCCAAAAGCACTGACGATCGATGAGGTTATCCGGTTGATCGAGGCTCCCGATCTGTCGAGTCCTCTCGGTCGGCGAAACCGATCGATTCTCGAGGTGCTGTATGGGACCGGGTGCCGCGTGACTGAGTTGGTGACTCTCGACCTTCACGACATCGACTTCGAAACGAACACCGCCATCGTGACAGGAAAAGGCAACAGGCAGCGGCTGGTCCCGATCGGCTCGTTCGCCTCGGCATCGATCGACCGCTGGCTTCCCGACAGGCTCGATATCCGTAAGCCGGGGCATGACCCGGGATCGCTCTTTCTCACGGTGCGTGGAAACCGCCTGTCCCGACAGACGGTGTGGCGGATCGTCGAGGAGGCAGGGTCCAGTGTTGGCATTGATTCGGCACGTTTGTCGCCCCACGTTCTCAGGCACTCCGCCGCCACACATATGGTCGAGGGAGGTGCGGATCTACGCACCGTTCAAGAGATTCTCGGCCACGCGACCCTCACATCGACACAGATCTACACGAAGATCAGTCCTGAGCACCTCAGGGAAGTCGTGCTCACCAGCCACCCGCGTGGTCAATAGGCCGCTTCGATCTGGGTGCTACTAATCTTCAACATGCCACCCGCCGACAACTGCGTGGAGACGGGCAACCTGGAGGTATCGATGCCACCCATCGACATCGCGAAGACGGCCGCCGCCCTTACCGAAGAGCGCCTCAAGCTGCTGCATCAGCTTTCGGAACTCGGCGCCGACGAGAACGGTCAGCTGACAGGTGAGATGGACTATGGAGATGCCTTCGCCGACGCCGGCGCGGCTACCGCGGAGCGCACAGAGCCAATGGGCATCATCGAGAACCTCAAGATCCGGCTTGACGATGTCGAGGCAGCAATAGCGGGAATTGAGGACGGTACGCTCGGCATCTGCACCGCGTGTGGCAAGGCCATCGGCGATGATCGAATGGAATACCGCCCGACATCGGCCAAGTGCATCGATTGCAAGACGAAGTCGGCCTAGTGTCCTGAATCACAAATCATGCACAGAATCTCGCCGGCCCTCGGTGTCCCTGACGGCGTCCTCCGCCTCGACACAGTCCAGACTGTGCCTTCGTTGTGCGTCCTTGCCACGAACGCCGATGCCTCACCGAGATCAGCACGGACTTATGACTCCGGACTCTAGGAAGCCGTCTTTGCATCTCGTACGTCGATTCCTCGGATTCCTGACAGCCAAGCCCTTGACTCCAGCCGAGCAATCAGCGATCGCGTCGATGCTCGATCCGCCAATCGCACAAGCGTTCTTTGCACAGCGGTCCGAGGACCAGAGACACGCATTCGACGTCAGGGAACGCGTTGGTGGCCATGAGCACCTCTACCAGGCCGCGCTTCTCCATGATATTGGCAAGACCGGCCCGGCCCTTGGGGCGCTCTCGCGGTCGTTTGCGACCATCTGGAGCCGTCTCGGCCTGCGTGCCACGGGTCGTTGGAACGATTATCTGAGTCACGGCGAGATCGGCGCCGAGCAACTCGAAGCTCTCGGTGCTGATCGTCTGGCCGTAGCGTTCGCCCGCAACCATCCGGGGAGCCCACCCCCCGGCGTCGACGCCGAGTCCTGGCATCTCTTGGAGCAGGCTGATGTCGCGTGAGCGACAAGCGACCCGTGATCTGTCCATTCGGTTTCCGGCCAACGACGTGTTGTGCCTCAGGCGAGCTTGCGATCCACCTCTCGTGAGATCGGATACCTGACACCTGGTACGCGACAGTTACCATGGCCCCAAATGTCGTTCGAAGTTCGCACCAGAGTATTCGAAGGTCCCCTCGACCTGCTCCTCCAGTTGATCACGTCGCACCAGCTTGTCATCACCGAAGTGAGTCTGACGGACGTCGTCAACGAGTACATAGCTTATCTCGACGCCATGCGCGACCTTGATCTCGAGGTGACGAGCGAGTTTCTGCTCATCGCTGCAACTCTGATACAGATCAAGGCCAGACACCTGTTACCTGAAGATGACCCTGTCGATCTCGATGAGGAACTTGCTCTGGCCGAGGAGAGAGACAGGCTATTGTCCCGACTCCTTGCCTGTCTCACCTTCAAGGATGTCGCTGCCGTGTTGCGTCATCGGATGGATGCGGCTCAGCGATATGTTCCAAGACTCGCGGGACTGCCCGTCAACATTGCACCAACCGCACCCGAAGTCATACTCAGCGTCGACGCCGTGGGTCTTGCAACGATCGCTGACATGGTCTTTTCCGCTCCCGACATCGATCCCGATATCGATCACCTCGATCTTGACATGCCATCGGTCCAAGAGGCGATGGTCGATCTACAAGCGCGTATGGCGTCGATCATCTCCTCTGACTTTGACGACGTTGTATCCCATTGCACCAGAGATGTCGAGGTTGTTGCATACTTCCTCGCCCTGCTCGAGCTTGCACGGTGGGGGATCGTCCGAGTGAGCCAGGAGGAGCCGAACGCAGCCATCTCGATGTCATACGACGAAGAGGCCGCGGATGTTCGGTTCCAGGCCATGCTCGGCTCACAAGGAGAAGAATGACCGACACAGCCATCATCCTCGAGGCGATTTTGTTCGTCGCCGAGGACCCAGTGTCTTCGGCTGAACTCGCCGAGGTAACGGAGCTACCAAAGGCCGAGATCGAGGAGGCTCTTGAGTCCCTCGCTTCGACGCTCGCACAGACTCGGGGTGTCGTGCTGCGGCACGTCGGCGGCGGATGGCGGTTGTACACACACCCGGATGCGTTGCCCTTTCTCGAGCGTTTCGCCTCGACCGATCGCGCGAAGCGCCTCTCAGCCGCCGCCCTTGAAGCTCTCGCTGTTGTTGCATACAAGCAGCCTGTGAGCCGCGGTCAGGTTGGGGAGATAAGGGGTGTCGATTCAGAACGGGTCCTCAAGACATTGGAACGACGGGGTCTCGTAGTCGAGATCGGCACTGCTCCGGGACCCGGTCAAGCGGTGCTGTATGGAACGACAGATGTGTTCCTCGAAAAACTCGGCGTACACTCCTTGGCGGATCTTCCACCGCTCGCCGACCATGTCCCCCCTGCCCAGATCGTCGAGACCCTCGAACTCCCCATGCGACCGGAGCAGCCATAGAACGACTCAACAAGCTGATCGCGAGAAGCGGCATTGCATCGCGTCGTAAGGCGGATGTTCTCATCGTTCAGGGCAGAGTCACGG
>QMQC01000251.1 GCA_003648875.1 Actinomycetota bacterium | reverse complement strand
TTCCCAGGTTCGTGGTCTCTCATCGTTCGTCCTGCCGATCGCCTCGGTACCGGATGACATCATCCCCGGGCTGTCGGCCACTGCTCGCCTTCTCTATCGATGACCGACCGCGATCACTGCGACGCATCCCCTGACCTCTGACTTCTGCTATTGGCCGATGCCGTTGATAGAGCCCGTGATCTTTGCAAGAGTGAGGTCGTAGCCGAAACAGATCACTTCACGATCGCCGGCTGCCCAGGTCTCATCGGTGGGATACAGCCATCCAATGTCGTACATGCTCTCTTCGTACGATATCCCGACGTAATCAGAGAATTGGTCGTAACAGATCTGGGAGGCACGATTCTCGATCTGATCCTGGCCGGGGTAGTCACTTCCCGTGAGATCCTGATTTGCTATGACCTCGTTGTCATGGGGCTCATCGCAGTCAACAATGGGGACGTCCTCGACCTGCTCGAACGTGTCGGGATCATCGAAACATGTACCCACATCGAGCTCCAGCACCGAGGCGGAACAGGCCGACAGGATCAGCGCGCCGGCGAACAGGGCCAATATCGTAATTCGTTTCATTTCGAACTCTCCATTCCCCCGCTCCCCGAGGTGATCGCGTGTGCTCCTCATCATACGCGTTCTTCCCGATCATTCCGGTCCACTCACCAGAAATCAGAGATGCTAATTTGCACCTACGGTGATAGTGGTTATAACCTTGCCTAATCAAATTCCTTAGGTAGGGAAACACTATGCTCGGAGGAGCCATGAAACGACTAACCGTGATCGCCCTGCTCATCGCCCTGGTTGGGGCGGCCTGCTCCACGAGTGGCGGTGACGACAGCCTGACGGTCTATTCGGGACGGAGCGAGGACCTCGTTCAACCCCTCATCGACCGCTTCGTCGAGGAGACCGGCATCGAAGTGGCGGTTCGTTATGCAGGGTCGTCGGATCTGGCAGCGACAATCCTCGAGGAGGGCAGCAGCTCCCCCGCTGACCTGTTCTTTGCACAGGACCCTGCATCCCTCGGGACCGTGGCACTCGCGGGACTCTTTGTGGAGCTCCCATCATCGATCACCGACATGGTGCCCACAAGGTTCTCCGACACGAATGGGCAGTGGGTAGGCACATCTGGGCGCGCCAGGGTCGTCGTGTACGACGGCACGAAGGTCAATCCTTCAGATCTGCCCGATACCGAGGATGGGTTCGTCGAAGCCGAGTGGAGCGGCCGAACGGGAATTGCGCCGACCAACGGCTCGTTCCTCGCATTCGTTGCGGCAAAGATCCTCTCGGACGGCGAGGAAGCGACTCTCGTATGGCTGAAAGGAATGGCTGCCAACTCGTCGCCCACGTACCCGAAGAACTCCCCGATCGTCGCCGCCGTGAACGCTGGCGAGATCGAAACCGGTCTCGTCAACCATTACTACTTGCTCAGGGCTCTCGCGGAGAACCCTGGCGAGGTCGGCGAGAACTTCTTCTTCACGGTTCCAACAGCGGGATCGCTCGTCATGCCTGCCGGTGCCGGGATCCTGAAGAGCTCTGGCAACCAGGAAGCGGCACAGACGTTCGTCGAGTGCATGCTCGGCGATGTGGCGCAGACAGCCTGTGCGGAAGAGCCATGCGAATAGCCTCTCGTGCCCGGCGTGCCGGCAAACGAGCTCTTGCCGCCGATCGACACCATTCCAACACCTGATATCGATCTGTCTGACCTTGCAAACGTGCTCGACCTCGCAACCGACCTCGTAGCGGAGGCTGGACTTATTTGAACGACAAGAGCTCAGTCGTCGAGGTAGGCGTCGTTGCGGGGACACCCGCAGCGGCGCCCGGTCGCGTTCGAGCGCAGATCAAGAAGGCACCCTGGTGGCTCTGGGTGGGTGCGCTTGCGGTGCTTGCACCAGTGTCGATTTCGATCGGAGCGTTGTTCCTGCGAGCGTTCGGGGCCTCAACCACGGTGTGGGACACACTGTTCACGACCAGGACACTGCGCCTAACCGGTCGGTCATTTCTGCTGACTGCTCTCGTCACGGTCTCAGCGGTGATCATCGGCGTGGCGGGTGCATGGATTCTCACAAGGACGGATCTCCGATTCAAGACCGCCTGGGCTGTCGCGTTTGCGATGCCGCTCGTGATCCCCTCATACGTCATTGCCATGACGCTCATCTCCTCCGGAGGACCAAGGGGGCTCTTCGCCGACCTCATCGGTCTACCCCTCCCCCATGTCACAGGACTCATCGGCGCATGGATCACGCTCACGCTCTCGACCTACCCCTATGTCTTCCTCATCACCTCTGCCGCGATGCATCGGACGGATCCCTCCCTCGAGGAGGCAGCACGTGGCCTCGGATCTACTCCGACGAGGGTGTTCCGCACGATCGTCGTGCCACAACTTCGGCCTGCGATCGGAGCAGGCGCGCTCCTGGTGGCCCTGTACACGCTCTCGGATTTTGGATCCGTCTCCCTCATGCGGCTCGATGTATTCACCCGCGCCATCTACGCCCAGTACTCCGGCAGGATCGACCGCACTCCAGCGATCGTGCTGTCGATCGTTCTCATGCTGATCGCAGGTGTGATCATCTGGGGTGAATATCGAACCAGGGGCAGAGGTGCGTACTTCTCGCAGAAACCGACACGGCCCCCAAGCGTCCACAGGCTCACGGCCCTCAAGCGTCTCGGAGCGACTTCGTTCCTGATGGTCGCTGCGGGGCTCGGCGCTGCCCTTCCGATCTTCATACTCCTCGGATGGGCTCTCCAGAGCGTTGCTGCAGGCGAGGGATTCTTCCTTTCATGGGCAGCAGTTCGGGGTTCCATGACCGGGGCGACTCTCGCGGCGATCTTCGCAATGGCTGCGGCAATTCCCATCGTCGTCCTTGGCGTGCGCTACACGTCACGCAAGACGGTGTGGTTGGAGCGGTCGGTCTTCTTCGTCTTCTCGCTGCCCCATCTCACCATCGCGATCGCTGTGGTCGCCTTCACTGTCAGATACGCAAGACCCGTGTATCAATCCCTCCTCGTGCTCGTACTCGTGTATGCGGCGATATTCCTTGCCCAGGTCACCGGACCGGCACGAGCATCGCTACTACAGGTGAACCCCGCTCTCGAGGAGGCGTCTCGTTCACTCGGAAAGGGCACGTTCGCAACCCTGATGCGTGTGACAGTCCCGATGATCTCGAAAGGATTGCTGGCCGGCGGTGCGCTCGTGTTCGTCACCACGCTCAAGGAGTTGCCCGCGACCCTCCTGTTGAGTCCGACGGGCTTCTCCACGCTGGCAGTGCGGATATGGGCCGCAGCCGACGAGGCCCTGTATGCGCGCGCTGCATCCTCGGCGTTGATCCTGATCGCTGTATCTGTGTTGCCCGTCTACTACCTTTCGATCAAACCGAAGGACCTGACGGACCGATGACAAATCCAGTTATCTCATTGGACGGTGTGACCGTCCGATACGGCGATATCGCTGCGATCGAAGGCGTCACGCTCTACGTTGAAGAGGGTTCACTCGTGGCGCTCGTCGGACCGTCCGGATGCGGGAAGACAACAGCCCTCAGGGCAATCGCTGGCTTCGAACAGCCGATGACGGGCACGATCA
>QMQC01000250.1 GCA_003648875.1 Actinomycetota bacterium | reverse complement strand
CGCGACGCTCATGAGCCCGCGCTCGAGAGCGACCTCGATCGACTCTTGATCGGCGTCGTAACCAACGACATCCCAACCGGCGGCTGTGAGACCTGCCGCAATCGATCCCCCGACGAGTCCCGTTCCGACGATCCCTGCGGTTCGCTTCAACTTCGACCTTCCTTCTGTGTCCCAACGAGTGGAACCGCGAGGCTATACACAATTCAACCATCAGTCATTGGCAGTCTCTCTGGTTCCTGGATTCTGGAGTCTGCGAAGTCCTACCCTCATGTACATGCAACGCGTGCTCATCACGGGAGCTGCAAGCTGGACCGGAGGCAATCTCGCGCGTCACCTCGAAACGAGACCTGATCTGGAAGTGTTCGCCGTTGATGACCAGAAGCCTCGGGTGGAGTTCACTTCGGAATTCCAACGCCTCTCCCTCGACCGGCTGACACTGGCAAGATATGTTCTCGACGTCCGGCCTGACGTCGTATTCCACCTGCAGTCCATTCATCCGAAGTCCGAGCACGGCAGGAACACCGAAGCGGAGGAAAGGATCGTCGGCTCTCTGGCGCTCTTCGGTGCAATAGAGCGCCTCGACACGATCCGGAGGGTGATCGTCAAGTCAGACACCGCCTTCTACGGTGCAAGTCCTCGTAATCCATCCGTGCTCAAAGAGTCCACCCGCCCACAGGGAACACCAAGCCGGTTCCAACGCGACCTGACCGAGATGGAGCGATTCATTGCTGATGCTGCGGTCAGACAACCAGATACCGCATTCACCGTCCTGCGGTTCGCTCCGATCTTCGGTCCTCGAGTGGGTAATCCGATCAGCAGGTATCTCACGCTGCCATCCGTACCGACCCTCCTGGGTTTCGACCCGCGGCTCCAGTTCATCCACGAATCCGACGCCATTGCCGCACTCGAACATGCTGGAGATCACCCCGTTTCAGGCACCTTCAACATCGCAGGACACGGCCAGCTCTACCTGTCCCGGATTCTGCGCCTCGGAAGACGCATCCCCCAACCTCTGCCAGGTCGCCTCTTCGACGGAGCCCTGAACGGTCTTCAGCGGTTGAATATCAGTGTGCCGGACCACCTCAGGGGACTGCTCAAGCATGGGCGGATCGTCGACACGACGGAGATGACCAGAACGCTCGGTTTCGAACCGACCTACACATGCAGACAGACGGTTCTCAGTGCGTATGGACGCCAGCCTGAGGGGGAGCGGTGACCAGGGATCAGCTTGCATCCATGACCAAGCGACAGCTTCTCGGGATCGCCAGGGATCGCAACCTTCGCGGAAGATCCACGATGTCAAAGGCAGATCTGGTTGATGCTCTATCCGATCACAAGGAGCCTGCCGATACTGAGACACCAGATGTCCATGGCCTTGGAGGCATCACAATCCCGGGAATCGCACCTGAGGATCGCGCAGAGGCAAGAGCGAGACGGGACGCTCTCAACGAGAGACTCAGCGAATTCGTCGACCTCGACACGCACTGTGATTGGCAGAGCGCCGAGGGCCACCCATGCGGACTTCCCGTGCTGACCAATTCCCACCGGTGCGGTCTCCACGGCGATGGGTCGATCGCAGACCGAGCGATCCCTCTGACCGGCAAGCTCGGATTCAGCGCGTGGCCACCGCTCTGGCGGCATTTGTCGCTCGCCACGTACGACATCGATGCGTTCGGACTCGATCCCGTAGTTGCAGAGATGGCATGGCACCTTCTGAACATGCTCTACTACGACTACTTCCGTGTTGAAGTCGAGGGCATCGAGAACGTGCCGATGGATGGAGGCGCCGTACTCGTCGCAAACCACGGCGGTGCGGCCCTGCCATACGACGGCGCAATGCTCAGCCTTGCCGTCTTGAACGAAGCAGCTGTTCCGAGGCGCGTGCGGGTCATCGGCACCGAGATCTTCAACATGCTTCCCGGAGTATCACACCTCTACCGCAAGGTGGGTGCGGCATACGCAACGAGAGACGACGCACGGGAGCTATTGAGGAGGGGACACATACTCGGCGTATTCCCCGAGGGCGAACGCGGCTTCATGAAGCCGGTATGGGAGGCGTACCGCGTCGGGCGACTCGGCCGGGGTGGATTCGCCGAACTCGCCGAAGAAGCATCGGCACCGATCGTTCCGGTGGCGATCATCGGCTCGGAGGAGGTCCACCCTGCCGTCATGGTTTCCAAGCGACTGGCGAAACTGGTTCGCCTGTTCTTCCCTGAACAGCGAGTCGAGGAGATCGCCATCGCGTTGAACCCTGTGCCGCTACCGATTCGTTGGCACATCCGCTTCCTGCCTCCGGTGATGCCATCGAAACCGGACCACCATCTCGATTCACTCGATCAACTCGAACGGGCAGAAGATGTCCGTCGCACGATCCAGAGCGCCCTCGACGACATCCTCTCGAGGCGCCGAACAGCTTTCTGACTTAGTGCTTGCATTTGCTAGCACTAAGTTGCAAAAAGCTATATACTGGTCCACATGAAGACGCCTCAACTCCCAGATGTCGGATCGTTCATCCGAGAACAGCGCGAACGCAGTGCGTTGTCCATCCGGAAGCTCGCAGAGATGACAGGCGTCTCAAACCCGTATCTGTCACAGATCGAGCGCGGAGTTCGAAGACCATCGGCGGAGATCCTGAGATCCATCGCTGAGGCGCTTGCGATTCGCACGGAGACGCTCTATGAGCGAGCCGGTCTCCTCGACAGGACGGAGCCACCGGGAATCAGCGATGCGATCAACGCGGAGCCCAAGCTCACAACAGGTCAGAAACAGGCACTGATGGAGATCTACCAGAGCTTCATCTCGAACGATCAGGAGGATTCATGATCGATCTCAAGACACAGAGGGACGCAGCAACGAAGGCTGCCCAGGACGTCGCCGACAGCACGGTTGAGTTCGCCGCCAAGGCAAAGGATCTCGGCGTGTCCTCGGCCAAGAGCGCAACCGAGAGCGCCAGCGGGTACATGGACAAGGCCATGGAGTTCGGCACATCAGCGGCCGATTCTGCCACTGATGCCTTCAAGACGGCCTTCGAGAAGGCTCAGAGCCTCACGGGCCAGGGCATCGAGAGAGTCAGTGACGTACAGGTCGGCAAGAAGAACGTGGGCGAGCGTCTCCAAGCGACCGTCGACACGGTTGAAGAGAAGATCGACGTCGACCAGATTCAGGACCAGGTCGCCAAGCTGCGCGAGCAGATGGAGCAGGTCCTCGTTTCGTGGAAGGACACCTTCCGGCCAGCGACGACCGTCACCGATGAGCCCGTGGAGAAGGCCTCAGCCAAAGCGAAGGCCACAACAACGAAGAAGGCTCCGACGAAGAAGGCCTCAGCCAAGAAGGCGGAGGTGAAGAAGCCGGCGAAGGCAAAGGCTTCGACCGCAAAGAAGGCACCCGCCACCAAGGCAACAGCCAAGAAGTAGCACGCTCGCCATTCATCGAAAGAGGCGGGACCCTTCTGGGTCCCGCCTCTCTGTTCGTCAGTCGTCAGTCCACTAGGAGGCTGCTGATTAATGCCGTTGGTGAGATCGGCGACCAGGCGCGCCACCCGCACAGGTAGAGGTTTCGCCACTCCTTG
>QMQC01000249.1 GCA_003648875.1 Actinomycetota bacterium | reverse complement strand
CCCCCGCGTCCAGGAGTGGCTCGACAACGGTGGTGGAGTTGAAGGAGTCGATCTCTATTCGGTGTCAACGCGGATCAACTCTGGGCAGCCCAACCATCCACCATCGGAATGGCTGGAGCGCGAAGGATGGACCCTACCGATCATCGTTGACGATCAGTCAAGCAGCATATGGAGCGCCTATGGCAGCGGCGGATTCCCGTACTGGGTGTTCTTCGACGCCGACGGCACGGTTGCCTTCCGGACCGCTGGCGAGTTGACGATCCCACAGCTCGAAGAATTCCTCAACAGCCTCGAGAAATAGGTCACCCGTGGGGCTTGTCTTTGAGCGCGACGACTTCACCGTCAGGTGCATCGTCACGCCTCCGTTCGAGAACAATGTCTATCTGATCACCTGTGCAGCCACCGGAGCATCGCTCATCGTCGATGCTGCGAGTGATCCTGATGCAATCGCTGCAATGGCTGACGGCACTGATGTCACGGCGATAGCGACGACTCACGGTCACTGGGATCACCATGGAGCGATCCCTGAAGCAGCGGACACTCTTGGAGCACCGTTCATGTTGCACGCGGCCGATGTGGAAATTGCAGGCAAGACGCCCGATGTATCGCTCACTGAGGGGAAGCTGTCGATCGGCGAAGTCGTCGCACAGGTCGTACATACGCCGGGACACACACCTGGATCGGTCTGCATCGCCCTCGACGGGGTCGTACTCACTGGAGACACCCTCTTTCCTGGAGGCCCAGGTGCGACGCGTTTCGACCACAGCTCGTTCGATACCATTATCGAGTCGATCAGTGCGAAGCTGTTCGCGCTCCCGGACGACACCGTCGTGTTGCCGGGACACGGCGCAGCGACCACGATTGGTACGGAACGACCCCAAATGTCAGCCTGGATCGAACGCGGCTGGTAGCAAGGAGCGAACAGGATGGAACTCGGCCTCTTCGTAGAACCACAGCTCGGCGGCAGCTATCGGCGACTGGTTGAGCTTGCCAAGTGGGCAGAGAACAACGGCCTCGACGCCTTTGCCCGATCGGATCACTATCTCCACGGGGAGACGTCAGCGCATGCGACCGATGCCATGGTTTCGCTCGCAGGGGTGGCATCGGAAACGGAGTCGATCAAGCTGATCAGCCTTGTCTCCCCCATCACATTTCGTCACCCTGCAGTGATGGCGAAGGCAGCAACTACGCTCGATGAGATCTCCGGTGGCCGTTTCACGCTCGGTGTGGGTACGGGTTGGATGGAGTCTGAGCACGAGGCCTTTGGCTTGGACCTCCCACCCCTCGGGGAACGGTTCGACCGATTCACAGAAGCGCTGGCTTACATCCGGGCGGTCTTTGATGGCGGCGGCACGGTGGAAGGCAAGTACTACTCACTCAACGCGCCCTCGGTGCACCCGGCCGCGTCGGACGGGTTGGGGATCGTCATCGGTGGCTCGGGAAAGCGCAGGACGCCGACCCTCGCCGGCCATTTCGCAGATGAGTACAACATGTTCGCAACGAACTCAGAAACGCTTGCACAACGCATAGATGTGATGCGTGACGCGGCAACCGGGGTTGGCCGGAACCCCGATGAGATCCTCATCTCTGTGGCAGGGCCCGGCTTCGTGTACAGGGACGATGCCACACATCGCAAAGCGCTCACCGAGAGAGGCGAAAAGAAGGACCTCTCCCCGGACGAGTACTCAGATTTCCTCGATGAGCGCAACATCCCTCACGGCACACCCGAGCGTGCCCATGAAGCGATCCAGCGCCTCGCTGATGTCGGTGTCGGCCGCTTCTACGTCCAGGAATTCTCCTCTCTCGAGGACGTCGATCTGGACCGCATGGAACTGGTGTTCGGAGCTCTGGAGGGCACCGCCTGATTCTTTCCTGCTTGCGGGAGAGATGGCCCGAGCACGGCGAGGGTCAGAGAGAGTCGAGCGAAGCGAGGAGGCCGTAATCCGGCAGCCGACTATGGCTGCCAGACCTATTATCATCATGGCCATGGTTGAAACTCCCCTCCTCGTCATCGATGACATCCACGCGTCCGTGGAAGGCATCGAGATCCTCAAGGGTGTCACGCTCACCATCAACGCCGGGGAGACCCACGCGATCATGGGACCGAACGGATCCGGGAAATCAACCCTCGCCAATGTGCTTCTCGGCCACCCCGCATACGTGATCACCAAAGGAACGATCACCTACAAGGGTGAGGACATCACAACAGCCAAGCCAGAGGTACGGGGTCAGGCGGGTATGTTCCTCGGATTCCAATATCCGGAGGAGATTCCTGGCGTTTCGGTTGTCAACTTTCTCCGCACGGCGTTGTCCAACCGAACGGGCACCGACTTCACGGTGCTGGAACTCAGACTCAAGGTGATGGAGGCGATGCGGGAGCTTGGCATGGAGGCATCATTCGCGGACCGCTATCTGAACGAGGGGTTCTCGGGTGGCGAGCGGAAGCGAAACGAGATCCTCCAGATGACCGTCCTCGAGCCGGAGGTCGCGGTACTCGATGAGACCGATTCAGGCCTTGACATCGATGCGCTCAAGATAGTTGCTGAAGGCGTCGAGCGAATGCGGGACGACGAGCGCGGATTCCTCATCATCACCCACTATCAGCGGATGCTCGACTACATCACGCCCAACGTTGTGCACGTGTTCCTCGATGGTCGCATCGTCGAATCTGGAGATGCAGCGCTCGCTGACACCATCGAAGAGGACGGATACGACACCTATCGCACCGAAGCAGTGGCGGGGTGACGGATCTACGTGCCCTCCGATCCGACTTCCCTATCCTTCAACGCGAGATCAACGAGCATCGGCTCATCTATCTGGATTCAGCTGCGACAACCCAGAAGCCTCAGTCGGTCCTCGATGCAATGGACGGCTACTACAGATTCCACAACTCCAACGTGCATCGTGGCGCTCACACCCTTGCGGGCGAAGCGACCGAGATGTACGAAGATGCAAGAGGCAAGGTCGCTCGGTTCATCGGTGCACAAGCCGCAGAGCTCGTGTTCACCCGCGGTACCACCACGGCAATCAACCACATCGCCTATGGCTGGGGTCTCAACCATCTGAGCCCTGGTGACAAGATCATCGTCACGATCATGGAGCATCACGCGAACATCGTGCCATGGCAGCTCATTGCGCGCCACACAGGAGCAGAGCTTGTTTATCTCGAACTGAACGAGGACTACACGGTCGACACGAACGGTCTCGACAGCATCCTCAGCAACAAGGTGAAGGTGATCGCATTCTCCGGCATGTCGAACGTCACGGGTGCGCTCGGGCCTATCGATGTGCTCTCTGAGGCTGCACGGTCGGTTGGCGCTTTATCGGTGTTGGACGGCGCCCAGCTCGTGCCACACACGCCAGTTGATGTCTCGACTCTCGACGTCGATTTCCTCGCATTCTCCGCTCACAAGATGCTCGGACCGACAGGCATCGGGGCGCTCTGGGGCAGGGCTGAACGCCTCGAAGAGATGGAGCCAACTGAGGGAGGAGGCGAGATGATCAACACGGTCGATCGTCACGAATCCACCTGGGCCCCCGTACCACACAAGTTCGAAGCAGGGACACCACCCATTG
>QMQC01000248.1 GCA_003648875.1 Actinomycetota bacterium | reverse complement strand
CGCTCCTCCGAGATCCTCGCCGACACCTCAGAGGCTTCAGCGATCATCCAAGAAACACTGGTTCGCAGTAGGCTTCGCAAGCTACTCGAACACTGATGCTTATCACTGCCCTCACCTCACTCGCGCTTGTCGCGACACTCGCGGGTCCACCACACGCTTCGGCACCGGTGACCGGTCTCGACGCGCCGGAGATACCGAGAATCACAGCAGAGCGCTGGATCACATACGATGCAAACGCTGAGGTGATCCTTGCGTCGTGGAACGCAAACGACCAGGCGCCGATGGCCTCAGTGACGAAAGTGATGACGGCGATCCTCGTACTCGAGAGCCAGGACCTCGGATCGGTCGTTACGATTCCTTCGTTCGCCACAGGTGCCCGCGGCTCGACTGCAGGCCTTGTCGCTGGAGAGCAATGGACCGTCGGCGACCTGCTCATTGCCATGATCGTCCGCTCTGGTAACGATGCAGCGCTCTCCCTTGCATATCACGTGGGGGGCGGGTCAATCTCCAGATTTGTGAGCATGATGAATGCAAAGGCATCCGAGCTTGGAATGGCGAACACCCATTTCATGAATCCGAACGGGCTTGATGCGGATGGGCACTATTCCACGGCCAGAGACCTGTTGACCCTCATCATCGCGTCCCAGGAGTATCCCGACATCCAGAGGGTCGGCCGAATACGACTCGTAACCATGCCTGAGGATCCCAACGGCAAGTCAAGGA
Source organism: Actinomycetota bacterium (assembly GCA_003648875.1). Classification (GTDB taxonomy): domain Bacteria; phylum Actinomycetota; class Acidimicrobiia; order Spongiisociales; family UBA5794; genus B3-G11. The sequence goes on along the minus strand of QMQC01000248.1, from coordinate 2,856 downwards.
CGTTCACGAACACCAACAAGCTCCTTGGCTCCTATCCAGGTGTCACCGGCCTCAAGACTGGTGACACCCCCTGGGCGGACAAGGTGATGCTGGCCACATCTGAGCGTGCTGGACGGCGCATCTACAGCGTGGTGATGCACAGTGATGATCACTTCTCCGATACGAGAGAGCTCCTCGACTGGTCCTACTCGACATACTCGATTCGCGATCGCTGGCTCCGACCGCTCTTCAGCGAAGACGGCGGTGGTGCAACGATTTCCACAGACATCGACCTCACGACCAGCGAGCAGCGGCGTCTCCGCGCACTAGCACCGCTGAGCGATGGAAGGTGGAAGACTTCAAGCCTCCAGGATCTTCCCAAAGCAGAATCAATCGGACGCTGGATCAGAGAAGCCATCCCGAACGTCGTATCCGGAGACTGATGTCTGAACCGTTCGTCGAGGTGATCAACCAGCAGACACTGATGCGGCGGGTGTCCGAGATGGGTGCCAGGGTCACCGCTGACTATCCCGATGGCGACCTCGTTGTGGTTGGGATACTCAAGGGCTCCCTCTTCTTCTACAGGGACCTGCTCGCCCATATGCCGCTTACCTGTGAGGCAGAGTTCCTGTCCCTGACACGTTTCGGACGCGAGGGCAGGGTGTCGGTCGCAATGGACGTCTCGATTCCACTCGACGGTAGGCATGTGCTCATCGTCCTGGAGATCGTCGACACAGGACTTACCCTGGCAACGATCCAGCGACTCATCGAAGCGCACGGAGCGCAGAGCGTGCGTACCGCGACGCTCCTCGACAAGGCACCGCGCAGGATCGTCGATGTTCCAATCGACTATCGAGGCTTCGAGGTTGGGGATGAGTACCTCCTTGGCTACGGCCTTGATTGGGAGGGCTACTACCGCAACGTCCCTTCCATCTGGGCTGTGATGGACCTGCCTCATCTGGCCGAGAACCCCAGAGCCTTCGACGCCGTGGCATTCAACGCAGCCTCTCAGCGGCCATGACTCGTTCGCATCTGAGCAACGAGTCGGTAGTGTGGAACCATGAGCGAATCGATACCGATGGATCTGGTTGGCATCCGTGTCGAACTGCCGACCAACACTCCGATCATGCTGCTGCGCGAAAAGGGAGGCGATCGCTATCTACCGATCTGGATCGGCACGCCGGAGGCCACCGCAATAGCACTGGCTCATGACGGGATCCAGACGAAGCGGCCCCTCACCCACGATCTTGTGACATCACTCATCGAGGAGCTCGGCGCAACGGTGGATGGAGTCGTCGTGACAGAGCTCCGTGGCGGTACCTTCTATGCAGACCTGACCGTATCGGTCGGCAACAAGACCTACCACATTTCATCACGACCTTCCGATGCGGTCGCGATTGCAGTGAGAACCGACGCACCACTATTTGCCGACAAGGACCTCCTGGACGAAGCCGGCGTTCACATCCAGGATCATGAGGACGAGGATGAAATCGAGAAGTTCAAAGAGTTCCTCGAAAGTGTCGACCCAACAGACTTCGAGGCTGGATCCTAGAGGTGCACCTCCCGAGCAAACTCAAAGCCGGGCTTCTGGCTCTGATCGTCGTTGTGTTCGTTGGGTCCACTGGTTTCGTTTTCATCGGAGGACTGACCATTGGCGACGCCATCTACTTCACGATCATCACGATCACAATGGTTGGCTACAGCGAGATCGGGGGACCTTTCGACACAGCAACGCGCATCTGGGTGGTGATCGTGCTCGTATCGGGGATGGGTGCGGCTCTCTTCACCCTGTCGGCGTTCATGGAGTACGGTTTCGAAGTCCTTGTCGGTTCTGACTACCGGAGACGGAGGAAGATGAAGATGGAATTGAGCCGAGCCACAAACCACGTCATCGTCTGTGGATATGGACGGGTCGGCGCCACCGCTGCGGCTGCTTTGCGCAGAGACGGGGTAGCCCTCGTTGTCATCGAACAGGATCCTGACGCTGCTCAAGCAGCCTTCGACGCAGGTTTCTCTGTCGTTGAGGGCGATGCCACAAGGGACGAGATACTCATCGAGGCGAGACTACCCGAGGCACGATCGGTTATTGCCTCGGTGGCTTCGCCAAGCGACAATCTCGTAATAACGCTCTCCGTGAGGGCTCTTCGGCCAGGAATATCGGTGACCGCCAGGGCTGTGGACGAGGAGACCGAGAACAAGCTCACACTCGCAGGCGCTGATGCCGTGGTTACCCCCGAATCTGTGGGTGGAGAGCGAATCGCTGCACTTGCAACTCAGCCAGGGCTGGCAGAGTTCATCGATACCGTGGTGCGCGATTCTGCAACGGAATTTCGGATAATGCGCTTTGTCGTGGCCGATACGTCGCCGAGCGTTGGGAAGACACTCTCCGAACTCGATCTCAGGAGGGACTCAGGGGCGATGGTCATCGGCATGGCGGAGGAGGGGGAGCCGATCAGGATGAACCCGGATCCGTTCAAGCCGTTCACCTCGGGCGCATGCGTATTCGGTATCGGAACCGCAGAGCAACTCGAATCTCTTCAGAGTCTGTTCGAGAGCGAGTAGCGACTCCAGCCGGGTTGTTGACATGAGGGCGCTCGGAGCGTAACTTTCACACCCGTAGTTCGAACGACGGAATTACAATTGTGTAACCTTCTGGGTGAGGAGACGCCATGACAGATACGAATACCGACTCGAACCTGGGCTACCGCTCGCCACAGGTCTGCAAAGTCGTTGGAATCACCTACAGACAGCTCGACTATTGGGATCGATCCGGCCTGCTGGGTCCATCGATGCAGGTGGCTTCTGGCTCAGGAACCCAGCGCCTGTACACATTCCAGGACATCGTCACGCTCCGCGTCATAAAGCGTCTCAAGGATG
>QMQC01000247.1 GCA_003648875.1 Actinomycetota bacterium | reverse complement strand
CCGTGGCCCGGCGCCAGACGAGACCGCTCGGCATCGCGGTTGTGGCACTTGCGCTCATGTGGACGGTTGCAACGCCGACAGCTTGGCCTGCCGAGCCGACGATGATCGTACTCGACGACGGGCAGGGTGACGCGATCCTGCTCCAGGATCCTTCTGGTGCAGCTGTGCTCGTCGATGGTGGCGCAGACCCACGAGTGCTCGACCGTGCCCTGCGACGAAACGGAGTCCGCCAGCTCGCGCTCATCGTCGTCACCCACGGTGATCTGGATCACGTCGGTGGAGTGATGGAGATGCTCTCGGCTGGTCGTGCGTCCGAACTCTGGATACCAGCCCATGCCGATGACGGAGCTCTCCTGATCGAGGCGACTCGTGCTGCGGGCCGTGGAGGAGTCAGCGTCGTGGAGGTGGGGCGCGGAGTGAGGTTCTCTCTGCCGAGCATGCTGATCGAGGTCATGGGACCGGGGCGCAAGTATGCTGCGGAGAACGACGGTTCCGTGGTGTTGTGGGTCACGTCCGGACATAGCGTCCTTCTCGGCGGCGGCCGTGTGATTGATGAACAAAACGAACACCCGCAACTGAGACCCGACATCATGGTCGTGCCGCACCACGGATCTCGTTCCACCGACCTGCGATGGCTTGCCCGCACCGTCGGGAAGGTGGCGGTTCTGTCCTACGGAGACAACCGATACGGACATCCCCACAGTGACGTGTTGGCTGTGCTCCAGGATGCCGGCACCGATCTGCGACACACGTACCTCAATGGCGACATCGTCATCGGGTTGGCACCGCCGCCGTGACGCATCCCGAACTCCGGCTATGTTTGTGACCATGGGTTGGTACGCAGTCACGGGACCAAAGAATGCGGGTCCTTCCGAGCGCGAACGCATGTTCGCTAGGGCAGCCGAGATCCTCACCGAAGCTGGTGTAGACGCGCCAACGCGGATCGACGTACCCCAGAAGGGCAGCGGCTCGTCTGATGACGCAGGGACGATGCGTGACGATGTCCAGGCCGTCATACCTGCCCTCCAGTCTGGTTCGCTCTTTGGTGGAAGAACAGGTGTGCTGGTTGCCGATGCGAACAATCTTCTGAAGGCCGAAACGGACACGATCGCGGAGCTTCTTGGAAACGCTGATCAGACGCAGGCTGTTACCGTATTCGTCTCAATGGGGGCGCTCCCCGCTGCAATTCGCGACGCTGTGAAGGCATCTGGTGGACTCGAAAGCGTCAAGCAATTCAATGAGCGTGATGCGGCTTCCTGGCTCGCAGACGAATCCAAGAGGCGAGGTCTTCGGGTTGACCAAGCTGCCCGAAGCGAGCTGCTGAGCCATTTCGGTTCGAACACGGCAGCCATGGCGCGAGCGCTCGACCAGCTGTCTGTCGGTGGATCGACGATCTCTGCCGAAGAGGTGAGGACGCGGTTCACCGTCCGTCCGGACGAACCGATGTGGTTCGTCGGTGACGCGATCATGTCGGGGGATCATCGAGAGGCATTGCGGAGGCTCTCAGACTTCTTGGAACACCAACATCCGCTCGTCCTGCTGTCGTACCTCGAAGGGGAGGTGAGGAGGCGTTCACTCGCCGCGATCGCCCCGGACTATGACACCTTCGCAGAATGGGCCGGAGCCAACCCGGACTCATACGCAACGAAGAAGGTCTGGCAATCAAAGAACCGTGCCTCTGCGCAGGGACTCTCGAACTCCGTGCGTGCAATTGCAAAGGCCGATCTCACGCTGAAAACCAAACCAGAGGCAACTCATCGTGTAACGCTTGAGCGGTTGACCGTTGCAATGTGTCGCTGGATGGGTTAAGGATCTTGTCCGAGAACGGACAAGATCCAGTTCTCAGTTCTTAGTCTTCAGGCAGGCCATTGCCGGAACTGTCGACTGTTGACCTCTTCTCGGCAGTCCGGGCGATTCTGGTGGCCATTCTCTTGAAGATTGGAGCGTGGAACGGCAACAGCGACCACCAGTAGAGCCTCCCGGCAAGACCCTTCGGGACGAACCTGGCGACCTGGATGAGTCGAGAACCGCCATTTGTGGGTTCGACCGACCATCCGAGCCACGCCGTTCCCGGCACCTTCATCTCAGCTCGCAACATCAACCTTCGCCGTTCTGGATCGATGGCTGCAACGCGGAAGAAGTCGAGGGCTTCTCCTGGTCGGAGCTCCTCAGGGTGCCGTCTGCCTCGTCGTAGCCCGACACCACCGATGAGGCGATCGAACCAGCCGCGCAGTATCCATGTCCAGTTCATCGTGTAATAGCCAACGTCTCCACCGATGCGAGTCACTGCCCAGAACAGATCGTCGGTCGACGCTTTCGAGTCGGCAACTCTTCGGTCGACTTCCATTGCGGCACCCGACCAGGCCGGATCACCCGGGAGCGGCGCCGCAGGGGCGGTCAAGGCATCCGACCATCGCGTCTCGACATCGAAATGGGAGATTCGAACGAGTGCTTTCTGCAACGCCTCCCTGTAGGGCATCATGTCGGCTGGCTGAAATCCCGGCACAGATGATCTCGTCACGACAACATCGTTTTCAAGGCTCTCGATGAGCGGTCGCGCTACTGCCACCGGCAACGGAGTGGCGAGTCCTACGAGGAGCGGTGACAGGCGCGAGCTGAAGATCGGAAGCGGTATGACAATGCGCTTCCTCAAGCCGGCAACCTCGGCATAGATCTGCATCATCTCTTCGTACGTCAGTATCTCCGGTCCGCCGATTTCGTAGATTCCGGCAGCCAGATCGGGGTCATCCACGATCGTCGTCAGGATCTCGAGCACATTGCGAACAGCGATCGGTTGGCACCTGGTTCCGACCCACTTCGGCTTCATGATGACCGGGAGAACCTCTGTGAGGTGCCGGATCATCTCGAACGACATCGAACCCGACCCAATGATCACTGCCGCACGGAGTTCGACGACAGGTGTCTTGCCTTCCGCGAGGATCTGCCCGACCTCGTGTCGGCTGGCCAGGTGCTCAGAGAGTTGCTCGTCGTCGTCGCCGAGCCCACCGAGGTAGATGATTCGCTGAAGGCCTGCTCGATCTGATGCCCTGATGAAGTTCTGTGCCGCTCTTCGGCCCTGGTCGGCGAAGCTTCTTGGAGATCCCTTCATGGCGTGGATCATGAAATAGGCGACATCGCACCCCTCGAGGGCCTTATCGAGGGATTCTGGATCGAGGGCGTCTGCCTCCACGACTTCGACCCGGTCGCGCCACGGGTCGAGGACCAGCTGGGCCGGATCGCGCGACAAGCATCTCACTTCGCAGCCCCGATCCAGGAGCCGAGGCACGAGCCGACCCCCGATATAGCCGGTTGCACCAGTTACAAGAACGTTCACAACACCGAATCTAGCGCCACATCAGGCAACCTTTGCAGTGTTCTGCCGGCCAGGAACACCGCTCACGGTGTCCTCGTCCTCAACGCAGTCCGGACTGCGCCTTCGTCCTGCGTCCTTGTGACCAGCTCCCCTGACACGACTTCGACCCCACGAACATTGCCTGACACGGCACTAGCTAAGGAGGAGGAGTTGACGGTTTACGGTTCACGGTCTACGGAAACGTGCTGACCGTGAACTGTCAACCGTGAACTATTCGAT
>QMQC01000246.1 GCA_003648875.1 Actinomycetota bacterium | reverse complement strand
CGCCGCCGGTGCCTCAGTGGTGGTCGTGGTTGACGGTGGCAGCGTCGTGGTGGTGGAGGTCGTGGAAGGGGTTGCCGCAAGAGATGCCGTCGAGGTCGTTGGTGATTCTGCTCCGGAGGCGCACGCAGCGAGAATGAGTGCGAGTGTGGCGAGGATTGCAGAGATGCGTTTCATAGAGAATGCTCCTATTGCGAGGATTATCGACCGCAGTATGCCAAAGGCTGAGCTCGACAGCCTGTCGGGGATCTTTGGCATTCCTGTCACACGCAACAGATACGTTGATCTCGTCCCGTGCTTCCATGAAAGGAAGTGCCATGGATCTCAATCTTGTTGTCATCGCAGGCAGGATCGCGGCCGAACCTGACATCCAGACTTTCGAATCCGGAATCACGCTCATGCGTCTTCTCGTCACGGTGCGATCGGAGGAGCCTCGGCGCCGCCTCGACGTGATTCCGATCGTGCAATGGAACCCTGACACCGACACCATTCCTGATGAGCCGGTGAGAGGAAGGAAGGTGTGGGTCGTTGGTGCGATCCAGAGACGCTTCTGGTCTGCAGACGACGGTCGTGTCAGCAAGGTCGAGATCGTTGCTCATGAGGTTGCGATTCGTGAAGAGGGCGTCAACGTCGCAGGGGAGAATGTCGCTGCGCCCTAGGAGGCTGCCGATTGATGCCGTTGGTGAGATCGGCGAGATGGCCAACATGTGTTATTCAGCAGTCTCCTAGTCTGATTGCAGATGCCAAGAACCGTCATAGCAGCAGCGTCAGATGTCGCAGCAGAGGCAGGACGATCTGTCGCTGATCTCGGGGGCAACGCCGTCGACGCTGCGATATCGGCAACGATTGCGTCGATGTCGACCGAACTGGGAATCGTGTCACCGGGTGGGGGAGCGTTCATCACGATCTGGCCCCCGGATTCTGAGCCGATCGTGATAGATGCGTATGCCGAGATGCCGGGGCGCGGGACGTCAGCCATGGCGTCGGTATCCACGAATCGTGTACACATGGAGTACGGCGGCGGCATTGAGACCGTTGTCGGTTGGGGGAGTGTTGCGACTCCTGGAGCATTTGCGGGTTTCGACGTTGCTTCGAGAGTCCATGGCACGGCGCCGTGGGCCGAACTGTTCGGGCCGACGATCGAAGTGCTGCAGGGTGGATTCACCGTCTCCGAAGCAAGTGGCTACTACCTCGGGTATGCGCACGATGTGATCTACGGCTGGGACCCTGAGACTGCCCCCATGTACCACAGACCAGATGGATCAGCTGTCCGAGGCGGCGACGTGGTCTCCAACCCGGACCTGGCCGCCTGCCTCCGGTCACTGGCAGTGACCGGAACAGATCTGCTCTACCGGGGTGATCTGGGCGCTGCACTCGCTCACGCTTCGCAAGAACGCGGTGGTCTCGTCACTCGCCACGATCTCGAGGAGTACGCCCCGGTCGTGCGTCCGCCGTCCCGGATCGACCTGCGTGGGTGGGACATTGCAACCAATGCGCCGCCTGCAGTCGGGGGAATTGCAATAACTGCACTTCTGACACTTTTGGAGCGCCTCCACATTCGCGGCTGGTCTGCTTCGGAGGTCGCGAAGTATGCCTCCGCCCAGCATGCAGTCTTCTCATTTCGCCGGCTGAGGCTCGACGGTGACACGGACCGGTTCAGGGGCTCCGACCTTCTTCTCACGCTTGCGGAATCCGCGGACCTCATTGCAATGCACAGATCACAGTCGACAGTACAAGCATCTGCAGTGGATGAAACCGGGCTTGCTTGCTCGATCACCGCTTCAGCCGGATACGGATCGGGAGCGGTGATTCCCGGTACCGGATTCGGTCTGAACAACTCGCTCGGCGAGGTCGAACTCACGAGCGAGGGTCTCCACGCTCTCACTCCCGGCACGAGGCTCCTTTCCAACATGGCCCCTACCGTGGCGCGGTCTCCCGAAGGCGAGGTGATGGCTCTTGGCTCGCCCGGCGCCGATCGCATCACCTCAGCCATTGCTTCCGTCCTGATGAATCACATCGTGGTCGGCATGGATCTCGAGACGGCGGTGTCTCACCCGCGCATCCACGCGGAAGTATTCGATGGCGTGCCAACGCTCGCGGTCGAACCCGATGTGGATACGTCCGAGGTACAGGACCTCGCCATCAGGACCCTCCCGGCCCTGTCCATGTACTTCGGCGGTGTGCAGGCTGCCGTGTGGGACGGTGCTGGCGTCCTGGCAGGAGCTGCCGACCCCAGGCGCACGGGTGCGGTGCGCATCGGCGGTCGGAGTGACTGAGAGCGCAACCCCGCTCGGGCTGCTCAAGGCAGTTCTTGATCCGCTCCGTCTGTCGGTACTTGCGGAGTCCGTCATCGGGCCGATCTCAATCGAGCGGATTTCAGAACGTTTCGACGTCCCGAGAAAGGACGTCGCGAGAGCAGTGGGCGACCTTCGCTCCGCCGGCCTGCTTGATGACGACGGTACGATCAACAGGAGTGCACTGGCTGAGATCGGACGATCCCTGCCTCAGGAACACCCAGACCTTGGTACACCGGTCGAGGGACCCTGGACGGAGGAAGAGGCGAACACTCTCGGTCGCTTCTTTGCCGGTGGCCGACTTGTTGAGATCCCGTCCTCGGCACGGAAGCGGAGGCTCGTGCTGGAGCGAATCGCCCAGGAGTTCGAACCCGGTGAGCGATACGCAGAGCGTGACGTCAACTTCAGGATCCAGCTCATCCATGCCGACTATGCGGCGATCCGGCGATACATGGTCGAGGAAGGCTTCATGGACCGCGCCGACGGAGCGTATTGGCGCACTGGTGGCCGCTACGAGGCACCTGATGCCTCTGGATCGACCCGCGACGAGCATTTGGCCGCCCTCACGACAGAGCGCGAAGATGTCGTGCTTCACCCCTACGTCTGGTCGATGATGGACGACCTGATCGCAGTGGCAGATGACGAACGCATTCCTACGTATATGGGTGATCAGTTCGCCACTCCCTACACGAGGGAGGCAGCTGAGGAGTGGCTGGAGATCGCGACATCTTCTGACCCGCCTCTGCAATACGCGATCTACGTCGACAATGCGTTTGCAGGGGGCCTCGGTGCGTTTCTCTTCAAGGCCGAGAACGCTGGCGTTGCGGAGATCGGTTGGTGGCTCGGACCTGAGTATTGGGGGAGAGGCATCACGACCGCTGCTGTCAGGGCTCTCATCGACGAATTGTTCGACAACCGGGGATTGATGAGGCTCTGGGCTCCGGTAATGCATCCCAACAAGGGTTCCGCTCGGGTTGCGGAGAAGGTCGGCATGACGCTCGAAGGCGTTGCACCATCCCACTATTTGAAGCATGATATCCGATACGACCAGCTCAACTACGGGATCACCAGGAACCAATGGTCGACCCGGTAGTAGATAGGTCCGAAGACGTACTCTTGGCCGGTGGCGACCTTCGACCCGTTGATACTGAAGCAACCGAGATGGATCTTGGCGATCGTTGTTGGTGTAGTCATAACCTTGGCCTTTGTGCGTCTCGGGTTCTGGCAGCTCGATCGCCTCGATGAGCGTCGTGTCGCGAATACGACGAGCGAAGCCCGGATGTCAGAGCCTGTGAGGCCACTTGAAGGGATCT
>QMQC01000245.1 GCA_003648875.1 Actinomycetota bacterium | reverse complement strand
GAGATCTGTCTCGGTGGCCCGTGTGACAAGGGCCTTGACCCGATCGTGGGAGAGCGGTGCGCGGCTTGCGATACGCCTGGCAAGCTTCATCGTCTCCTCCATCAGGTCTTCATCCGGCACGACACGGTTCACGAGTCCCATGGATAGGGCATGTTGGGCACTGATGTGGTCTGCGGTGAACATGAGCTCCTTGGTGAAGCCCGGTCCGATCAGACGTGTTGCTCGCTGGGTACCCCCTGCACCGGGCAGGCTTCCCACTTTGGCCTCGGGGAAGCCGAGCCTCGCCCCTTCCGCTGCGATCCTCAGATCACCAGCAAGCGCAAGTTCGAGCCCACCACCGAGGGCGTACCCCCTGATCGCAACGATCACGGGCACATGTAGGTTCTCGAGGCGTCCGAACACGCTTCGCACGAGAAGTCCGAGCGGATCATGGATGAGACCTGCCTCGAACTCCTTCCCACGACTCTTGAGGTCTGCTCCGACACAGAATGCCTTCTCCCCCGCTCCCGTCAATACGAGGACCCTGGTGTCCGGATCGGTCTCGATATCGTCGAGGAGGTGGCCGATCGTCTCCAACATCGCCACGGTCATCGAGTTGAGCGCCTTTGGACGGTTGAGCGTCAACACTCCCACCGCCCCATCACGCTCATACAACACGGGACTCTCTTCGGCGTTCTCTACCTGTTCATCACTCACGGCCATCTCCTCTTCATGTTCTTTGGTCATCTGAACCGATGACCACACCACTGTTCATAAGCTCGGAAATCTCCGGATCTGTGAATCCGCACTCACCGAGTATCGCAGCCGAATGCTCCCCAGGGACCGGGGGCGGCGGACCCGTGACGTCACCGCTCGTAACGGAGAAGCGACCCGGTAGGACGGGGCCTCGAATCTCTCCGATGGCGTCATGTTCGACCGCCACAAGGGACCCGCTCTGGCGGACATGATCCTGATCGACGAGATCCGGGTATGCCAGAAGGGGACCGCACAGCACGTCCGCCTCATCGAGCACCTCGATCCACTCGGCCGTCGTACGCTCGGCGAAAAGGGGTTCGAGGGCTTTGCACAACTCTGTGCGACCACGAACACGTTTGTCATTCGTGTCGAATCGTGGATCGGTCGCGAGCTCGGGACGACCGAGAGCAGAACACAGTGCAGGCCACCGCTTCTCGGTGTACGCAGCGACCATCACGTGGCCATCCCTTGTCGCAAAGGCCTCATTTGGAGCCGCATATGGCGCAGCACTCCCGAGACGTTGAGGAGAGCGGCCACTGGCAAGGAACATGGAGAGCGGCACGACCTGGAACGAGAGGAGCGAGTCGAGCAGCGAGACGTCGACACGCTGACCCAGCCCCGTTCTCTCTCGAGCGAACAACGCTGCAAGGATGCCCTGGGATGCATAGATGCCACCGGCCATGTCAGCAGCGGGCACACCCACCTTCACCGGAGGGCCGTCAGCAGTTCCGGTGACACTCATGATCCCGCTCATTGCCTGGGCTACGCCGTCGACGCCAGGGCGGTCACGCCACGGTCCGCTCTGGCCAAAGGCTGAAATCGCTGCATATATCAGTCGCGGATTGCGAGCACTCATGTCCTCGAATCCGATACCGAGACGGTCCGCGACACCGGGTCTGAAGCTTTCGAGGGCCACGTCACACTGCTCGGAGAGACGAAGGACAACCTCAGCACCACCGGGCCTCTTCAGGTCGATCACCGCGCTCCGCTTGTTCCTGTTCATACCTAGGAACGCAGCCGCGACGCCTTCCACGAAAGGCGGCCCGAGTCGCCTGCCCCACTCACCGCCCGGTGGCTCGACCTTGATGACATCGGCGCCCATGTCACCAAGATGCATGGCGCAAGTGGGACCTGCGGCCCCCTGGGAGAGGTCGAGGATCTTGATACCGGCAAGTGCTCCGCTCACCGATCACCTCCGACAAACCTCGAGGGCGAAGCGCCACGCACGGCGAACTGTGCGAATTCTTCCGCTATCTCTTCAGGGCTGTGGTCGCCGTCCGGTCTGTACCAGCGCACAACCGAGTTACACATTCCGAGTACGGCCTTGACGGCAATGCCAACGTCCTGCTCGATGAACTCACCGGACGCGATGCCCTCTTCGAAGATCCGTGTGAACACCTGCTCGTATGCGTCCCTGTTCGTGATGTGCGTTGCCATGAATTCGGGTGTGAGATATCGGCCCTCCTCGATGAAGCACGCCACGGCATGCTGATCGCGGATCGCCTCGACGGTGTGGAGGATGACGGCCTTCCGCAACCGTTCCTCGGCGGGCAGATCCATTTCTGCGACTTCCTGGACAAGGGGACTCACCCGATTGACAGTCAGCTCGATGATCTCAGAGAGCAGCGCCTGCTTGGAGGGGAAGTGGTGGTAGAGACTTGACTTCGTGATCCCGACGGCACTTGCGAGTTCGGCCATGGACGTACCGTTGAACCCCTGTTCAGAGAAGAGTGTTGCGGCCTCAAGCCGAATGCGTTCCCTCGTGTCGCGGACATTGGTCACGACGAGCCACCACCAGCCAGTTTCATCCCCGCGGCCAAGGCATCGAGATTCATCTTCCTGTGCTGCGCGGGGACTCTCGCGGCGACGGCCTGTTCGAGAGCAACGGCATCGACAACGCCCGTATGTGCCTGCAACACGCCGAGGGCGACCACCCCGGTGACCAGCTGGCCACCGGATACGACTCGTGCTGTGTCCACAACCGGAAAACTGGCGGCATTCCCGTTGAGCGAGCCGGGAGCACATCTGCTGTCGACGATGAGCATCCCTTCGACGCCGAGCTCAGGCTCGTACTTCGCATATGCCTCTGCGGAGAGCACGACGAGCAGGTCGATACTGTCCGCGAGGGGGAAACCGATGGCTTCACTGGAGATCACAACGTCAGAGCGACTCGCACCACCGCGGGACTGCGGGCCGTACACCTGGCTGTGGGTAGCTTCCCTGCCCGACAGGATCGCAGCTTCAGCGAGAATCCGACCTGCAGTGACAACTCCCTGACCACCTGCGCCTGCGATCCGGATCTCGTCACGACCCATGATCGTCTGCTCTTCTCACTCCCGCGTACACCGGCCGGACCTCGCGTTGGAGAACTCCCGTCCTCAAAGCAGGCGCTGGCACGGTGGCAGTCACGTTGCTCACGAAACGCTTCTCAGACAGAGGGCCGGCAACCCCCTCGTCGCGCACAGCCATCCAGTTCAACATCTCAGCACCGCCGCCGATCTTGTTGTACCTGCCGAAATACTCCGGACAGTCACTGACGACTTCGATGAACGAGAATCCCGGGTGAGTGATGCCGTCTGCCATCACCTTCGTCATCTCCATCGGGTTCGCAGCGAACACTCTCGCCACGAACGAAGCACCGGCTCCGATGAGGAGTTTGCATGCATCGAAGTTCGGCTCAGCGTTCCCCATGGGTGTCGTCGAGGCGATCGCACCCTCGGGAGTGGTCGGGGCGACCTGGCCACCCGTCATCCCATAGATCGAGTTGTTGAGCATCAGGACGGTGAAGTCGATGTTCCTCCGAGCCGCGTGGATCAGGTGATTCCCTCCTATGGCTAGGCCGTCCCCGTCACCGGTGATCACCACGACTTCGAGGT
>QMQC01000244.1 GCA_003648875.1 Actinomycetota bacterium | reverse complement strand
CGCCGACACCACCAACCAGGAAGCCAGCAGTCAGCCCAGCAAGACCACCAGCCGTGACGTGGTGAACCAACCCGAACAATGAATCGAACGGCGCGTCATAGGACCATATGGACCCGGCCTTTCGCAACTAAATGGCGGCCTGTGGTATTGCCTCCATCCTTCATTGATGTTGGGAATCATTGGTGTTGGGAATCCCACTCTACGCACACCAACCCCCGAGGGAACTACCAATCTCTTCGCTCCCTCACAAATGTGCCGTTCATTAAACTCGCACAGTGCAGTCTGTCACGCTGGATTGAGGCATAACGGCCTCCTCTTGATAGATGGCATGAGCCTTCGGTCTGACCTACGAATATCACACCAGACGGCCCGGCGAAAGAGCCGAGAGGCACAAATGAGGTCATGTACCGTCGTCCCACCTCCTGCATGACGGCCAACGACTTGATGTCGCACGCAGAAATCTCCACGTCGGGATGGGACCCATCGGCCTGCGTTACGGGGTGGTGTCATGGCCGAGATGGTTGGTGTGCCGCTGAGCACCCAAACTGCCAGATCGGTCTATCTGACTGGCAGATGTGGTGGGTTGCAGGTGAGGTTTTCGCAACTTGCTTCGGTCGCTGCAGGGAGTACTTGTGTGCCGTCGAGGGCGATGGGCACTTCTCCGTTCTGCCTCGTTGGACTCGGATGAGTCGGTCGAATCCCTCTGGGGTGGTCGGCTCTGGCTGAAACTGACGGGACCTTGCGTAGTGGCTTGTTAGCGAGTGAACGTGTATTCGTCCGTTGACCCGGCCTGTTTGACCGTGACCGTGACACTCGGGACTGTCGACGGAATCGGAACGCCCTCAGTGGAGACCATGGTGACGCCGAGCTGGTTGTCAGCTGTCCATTCCCACACGGTATCGACGGGTACGCCGTAGATCACGCCATTCACCGCGTCCGCCTGGTTCATCGTTGAACCGTTCGGGACCAACTCTCCATTGATGTTGCGGAGCGACACACCGACACTGATGCCTTTCTCAGCAGTGATGTCGTCCTCAGACGCATCGATCCAAATCTCGACTATGTGTTCGTCGCCCTCGACGAGATCCTTGACAGGACCCTTGAAATCGACCGTGATCTTCCCATTGCCGTCGTTGGACGCACCGGTAATCCGGAAACCGACAAGCTCAAGAGGTACAGGAGGAGCCCCGAGGTTCTCCACGACCCGACTCATGTCAAAGGGCCCGGGAGCGTTAGCCACCGCATCAGGATCGATCGTGAAGGCCCGGTCCCAGAACACAGCCTCATTTCCCTCCCCGTCTTGCCAAGAACCGGATCTGATGGTGATGTCAATCGGTGCACCGGGATTGATATCGCACCCGGTGTCGACGAAACTCGACCCGTCATCCAACAACCTCCACGGTCCAGGTGCGTTCACCGTGCCTTCGTGGGTCTCCACTGAAGCCTCTCCCGAGCAATCACCTACTATGAATCCGACCCCGATGTAAAACGACCTGATGACAGGAAGCCCAGTCCACGGTTGCGCAGGGATGACAATGATTCCCTGTGTACCATTCGCTGTCACAACCGGCTCGACGCCCACAACATGCGCCCGAGGATCCAAACCCGGCGGTACCTCGGTTTCGGGTGGGTCATCGGTACAGACAGCTTCGGCCGACGCTTTGCTAAACGAGACAGCTCGAAAAGTGTCACCATCTTGAAGAGTGTCGATGTTGAACGAAGCTGGATCGCCCTCATTTCTCTGGATATCGATCGGGCCCAATTCACTATCTAGCACTTCCTCACCCAAGGCCTCTGCGAAGGCAAGAAACTCGACGTCGCGTGGCTCGCTACTTCCCAGAAGTGTCAGTCTGTAGATGACAGCCGTGGCGGTGGAAACTTGAGATGTGTTGGGCTTCAGGCACATTGAGGAAGCGAACGATTCCCAATGATCGGCGGCCTCGATAACTTCGGATTCTCTAGCTGCGGGATCCCAGTTGGCGAGGGAGGCGGGAGCTTCGCCCCAGGCTGTCTCAGAGTCTCTGAATGAGATGGGCGATACCGAAAACTTGTACAGTGTGAAATCGGCTCCGTGACAGCCGTCTTCGCATGCAGATTCACCTATCACGAGCGAGACTGGATCCTTCACGGTTACGGCTATCTCAGCCTCCTGCACCTGATCCGGGGTCACCGGATTTGGGGCCAGCGTTATCGACCCATCGACGACACCGTGGTGGATGTACACCAAGCTGAAGTGTTCGATCGAAGTGGTGAACAACAGCGATTCGTCGTCTCGAGCCACCTCACCGTCAAGGAACTCAACGAAGTTACCTGATTGGTGGATCACCATGAACCCATCGTCAAGAGCGGCTGGCAGACGTATCGTCAACGTTGCCGGTTCGGTAAGGACCAAGCCATGAGGAACCAATTGCACGCCCATCACCGGAAATCCATCATCCGCACCTTCGTTGAAAGCCACTGCTAGATGTACGTCATCAGGCGACGTTCCGTCAGGCAGGCTCCTCTCAGAGAATGACAGGATGGCAAGCCCATCCGCCGACTCAACCACGACGCCCGAGTCATCAGGCGTACCGACGCTGTCAGAAGATCCTCCCCCGCAAGCCGACACCACCACTGCAAGTACGAATACCCAACACAACCGCTTGACGAGGACCTCCCTTGACAGCCCAACCCTATCAACATCAGCCGCACGGTGCAGACGCGCGCGAACCAAGATCCCGGCAGCCATATCCGGCAATATGTGGGGCTCACAGGGGGCGCATATGTGCCGTTATGGGTGGGTGTCTGGGTCCCTTTTTTGGGCGACGGAGACCTGTCACGGCTCTCGCTGATTAGCGTTTTGCCAGGGGCCATACTTGAGATCGGAGGTGGAATGGCGAAAACCGGTTTCATAGTGATGGCCGACATCACCGGTTACACCGTGTACCTGAACGAGTCCGAGTTGGATCACGCCCAGGAGTCGATAGTTGCGATCCTCGACGTGATAGTCGGCAGCACCGATGCGCCGCTAACTCTTTCTCGCGTAGTGGGGGACGCTGTCCTCTCATACGCGTTCGACGGCGCAATCCTGAACACGCAGACGCTGGTCGAGGAGCTGGAGAGTATCTACGTGGTGTTTCGGCGGGCCCTCGAGCAGATGATCCTCAACACAACGTGCACGTGCAATGCCTGCGCCAATCTGAGCGCGCTCGACCTCAAGTTCATCGTCCACCACGGCGACTTCGTGATCCGCGAAATGGCTGGAAGCCATGAGCTCATCGGCCCCAATGTGAACCAGGTCTTCCGGCTCGCGAAGAACAGGATCAAGGAAATTCTCGGGTTTCGCGCATACATTGCCTATACCTCCGATGCCGCTAAGGCTCTTGAACTCCCCGATTTCGTCGCCACATTGGCTCCACTCGTCGCGGACACCGACGAGTTCGGTTCTGTCCAGCTACACGTCGCCGACATGCAACCCGTTTGGGAGAGGAGACGCCACGAGTCGATAGTTACCCTCCCTGACAGTGATGTCTGGCTGTCGTTCGTCAGGGACATCCACGCACCAGTTGGGGTGGTATGGGACCACCTCACTGATCCGGCGAAGCGAAGCCGACTCTTCGCGTCCGATCCTGCT
>QMQC01000243.1 GCA_003648875.1 Actinomycetota bacterium | reverse complement strand
GACGTGGGGACCAGGTGCTGTTGACTTGATCGGCAGGGTTCCACGATTGGTCGGTGCCAGAGACGAGTATGAGATCCCACCAGCGAACCGGCGTGTGCGTGACTTTCTCGCAAATGCAAGGGGCCTGAGACTGGGCTCGACCGCCGACGTGCACGAAGCGATAGCCACGGCGATTCTCGGCCAGGTTGTCACCACGACTGAGGGGAAGCGTTCACTTCGATCCATCGTGCGTGAGTACGGTGAGCCGGCTCCCGGGCCGCTCGTCGGCCTGAAGGCGTTTCCGACACCAGAGGCTGTTGCATCGCTCAGCCATGACGAACTACACAGCCACGGCGTCGAACGGAGACGCGCCACGACGCTGATCGAAATTGGACGGCGATCGAAGCGGCTTGACGAGATCCTCTCAATGGGCCGAGGCGATGCTGAACGGAGACTATTGGCAGTGCGAGGAGTCGGGCCATGGACGGCCGCGATCGTGATGGGTCAGGCATACGGGGACAAGGACGCCATCCCGGTTGGGGACTACCACATGCCGAACATGATCGCGTGGGCGTTGGCTGGTGAGGAGCGGGGTGACGACGACCGCATGCTTGAGCTCCTCGAACCGTATCGGCCGTATCGTCGCCATGTCCTGGTGGCGATCAAGCAATCGGGGATCAAGGCGCCGAGGTACGGGCCGCGTACGGCAGTTCGTCGCCACCTGTAGTCAGGTGACGCCCTTACGCGTTGCGGGCAACGCGTCGTACGTCCGGAGTTCGAGGATTTCTCTCAGGATCTCCGCTGCGCGAATCGTCTCAGCGAACGTCGTGTAGAGCGGGGCGAAGCCGAATCGGATGAGATCAGGTGCCCGGAAGTCCGGGATCACGCCGCGCTTGCGCAGTGCCGTGGCGATCTGGAACGCTGAATCATGGCGGATCGTGACGTGGGATCCGCGCTGGGATGGTCCGAGTGGCGTGACGATCTCGATGCCGTGCGATGACAACGATTTCGCCGCTTCGATGAACAACGCGGTGAGCATGGTGCTCTTGGTTCGCAGCGCATCGATGCCTGCCTCTGTGGTCAACGCAATGCCAACCTCCACACCGGCCATCGAGACGATCGGGGGAGTGCCCACGAGGAAGCGGCGGACATCGCGAGCGGCTTCCCACTTCTCTGTGAACCCGAACTGGTCGGCATGTCCGAACCAGCCCGTGATCGGCTGTTCCAGCTTCTCGTGCAGATCGCGACGAACATAGAGGAAACCTGGTGCACCTGGTCCCGCATTGAGGTACTTGTAAGTACAACCCACAGCGAGGTCGGCCTCCCACTCGCCAAGATGCACATGGACGGATCCGACGGAGTGCGCGAGATCCCACAGCATGAGCGCACCGTGGCCGTGGACGAGTTTTGTGATCTCCGCCCCGTCTGCCATTGCCCCAGAGCGATACGCAACGTGTGAGAGAGATACAAGCCCGACGTCGTCATCGAGCAGGGCTGCAAGCTCGCGGGCGGTTGGGTCCTCGGCCGCAAGGATCAGACGACCCCCTGCTGCTGTGGCAATCGATTCGAGCACGTATCGGTCCGAGGGGAAGTTTCCGACGTCGGTGACGATGTTCGTGCGCCCACTTGCTTCGAGGCTCGCCGACGCGAGCTTGAACAGGTTGATCGAGGTTTGATCACAAATGGCGACCTCACCCTTGCTTGCACCGATCAGCGGTGCAAGCAAGTCACCGATCCGCGTGCCGCTGTGGAGCCAGTGATCCCATCCGAGCACGAGTTCGTGCGCCCACTGATCCTCTACGACATCTCGAATGCGTTCCATTGCGTCGATGGGAACGCGCCCGAGCGAGTTGCCGTCGAGATAGACGAGATCGTCCTCGATGATGAACCGGTCGCGATACGAAGCGAGTGGATCGGACAGGTCAAGGTCGATCGCACGCTTTGTGAGTGAATCCACGTCAGTACAGCTCGTACTGACCGTCGATCAGTCGATCGGTGACGCCGGCCCAATCGGCAAAGCAGTCCTCGGCAATGCGCAGAACCTGATCAGCGTCGGGATCTCCAGCGTGCTCGATGTGCACGGCCTGAGGTTCGGTGACAAAGTGCCCGATGGATGAGAGAAGTCTGATGGTCACTTCAGATGCATCGGTCTCGGAGATCATCCGTTGGGTTATGTCGTATCCGATGGCGTGATAAGTCTTGCCGACATGTGCGGCGGGGTTCTTACCCGCAGCGGCTTCAAGGCTCATCGGTCTGTATGGGGTGATGAGACCACCGAATCGGTTGCCACGACCGACCTGCCCATCGTCTCCGGCCTCTGCGGACGTTCCGCTGAGCGTCAGGTACACCGAATCCTCCTGGTCTGCCTGATTCACCTGCACTACCACCGAACGGCTCGCGATCATGGATGCGATGGCAACTGCCTCGTCCTGCACCGAATTGACGACTGTGTTGTATTCGCCCCTGTCGGCAACCTCTTGGGCGAGCACGGGACACGCTACGGTGATTGTGATGTCCTCCCCAACCCGTGCTCCCATGACCTTGATGTCTCGTCCGATCGGATTGGCTGCCCTGAACACCTCCGAGTTGAGGTGGGTCTCCACCGAGTGAACCGCTGACTCGAGGATCGACCGTGGCATCGACACCGCGGCGAAGGAAGTGTCATTGGCAAGCGGAGCGATCGTCTCTGCGTGTACCACCGCAGCGAGATCGGCCGAAGATTGATTGAGCCAGACTTCGACCGTGAAAGCCTCCGGCTTTGCATCGGGGAGCAGTTCCATGAGGCGTCGGTGGTACTGCTCAGCGAGTTCATCGACGTTGGGCTGCCAGTTGAACCCGAAAGCAGCTTTGCCAACGAGTACGAGCCTCGACGGTTTCGTGTGCTCGCCTCCACCGAACCCGATGTCAACCGAGCCGGCGGCGAGGATCGCCTTGTCGACATTGAAGTGGCGCACAGCTCCCGTGTGGTTCTTGTATTCCCTCGCAAGCTGGCGAGCCAGCTCCTCTGCGAGTCGGTCACAGATCGTGTCGGGGTGTCCCGTGCCCTTGCGTTCGACGAATTCGATGGGTGGGGCGTACGGAGCGCGTGCTGTCAATGTGACGTTCAAAGCTCTGTCCTGTGGGTTTGGTCTGTCGGAGAATGGTAGACGGCATACGGCAGCGAAATGGGATGTGGCCCGGCTCGCCTACCACATCTCCCAATGGACGGCATCTTCGCGAGGGATTCGACCTCTCTCGAGACTGCCGGATCGACGGTCAGGCGCGGGATGGCCGATCGTGACGATCCCGGCGATGAGGATCTCTGCGGGGATGCCCAGAATGCCATGCAGATCCCCCAGGGTGTGTGCACCGAGGAATCCGGCGGCAAGGTTCTCGCTCACAGCTGCGTAGAGGATCGCCATGAGGGACGCACCTGCATCAATCCACCAATATGGAACGTTCCAGTCGTCGGTGCCACCCTTGTCGGGTTCGTCATACCGGTCGATATAGGCTTGCTTGTCCGTGCAGATGACGATGTGGATGGGGGCTCGCGAGATCCAAGGATCGAATCCCTGCTCCAGATACTCTGCCTCCCCTGCGGCCTCAGCAACGGCTCTGCGTCTACCAGCGTCTGTCACCACGACGAATCGTTGGCCCTGGCTGAAGCCAGCCGATGG
>QMQC01000242.1 GCA_003648875.1 Actinomycetota bacterium | reverse complement strand
GCCCGACCTCCGAACGTGTCGCCTCCCAGACCGCAGGAGCCCTTTGCAGGAGGTCTCGCTCGGTCTGCCAGCGGACGGCCGGATCGCCATCGGTGAGCCAATCGAGGATGGGATCGTTCATGGCGCAATGATGGCGGTACCGATGCACTTCGGCAACCGTGCTCGGGCGACTCAACGACTTGGCGTGCGCGGCCGGGCCCTTCCCTGATCGCCGAATTCGGTCCCAATGCGCGCCGGGATTTAGGCGTCCAGTTCTTGTCGTATGCCCGGGTCATACTGTCTTGTATGAGCACTTCTACTCAAGCGTCGGGCTGGCTGAAGGACTCGGCGCAGGATCTTGACGGTCGGTATGACGATGGTTGGGAGACTGACTTCCCTCGACTTCCCCACGGGTCATCCACCTACGACTCCATTCCCGATGGGTTGGATCGGATGGCGCCGGGACCCGTCTTGGGCACCTACCTGGCGTCGGTCGATGTCAGTCGCCTTTCTGGCTACGACCGGGTCGTGTTGTTGCGGACGCATCAGCGGATGGTGGCTCACTATCAGGCCAAGTTGTATGAGGACATGGTGTCGATCCGGGACGTGTTCAGTGACATGGGTGACGATCCTGACGATGCTGGGATGGTGGCGGCATCTGAGATCCAGTGTGCGCTGCACCTGACCCGCAGGTCAGCAGACGTTGAAATGGCGTTCGCCATGGATCTTGTCCATCGACTCCCGAAGGTTTTCAGCATGCTTTGCGAGGGGGTGATCGACCATCGAAGGGCCCGCACGATCGAGCGCAGTACGTGTCACCTGTCCACAGGCGTCGCCCAGCAGGTCGTTGAACGTATTGCTGAAGCGGCGCAAGTGATGACAACTGGTCAGCTCCAGGCCCGCATCAGGAAGCTGTGCATCGAGGCCGATCCAGACGAAGCCAAAGAACGTTATGAACGGGCCGTCACGGACCGCAAGCTGATTGCGGAGCCGACCGTTGATGGCACCGCGAACCTACTGGGATTGGATCTGCCACCGGATCGGGTTGCTGTCGTGAGCCGCAGGATCAACATGATCGCCAGATCGCTGCGTCGAGACGGTGAGACCCGCACCATGGATCAGTTGCGAGCCGATGTCTACATGGATCTTCTCCAAGGCACCGAGCACAAGAACAATGGCAAGGCAGTCATCCATCTCACTGCCGACCTCGACACGCTGGCCGGTCTCACGGACCATCCGGGCGACCTCAACGGATTCGCACCGGTCATCTCTGACATTGCTCGCCAGATTGCCCAAGGGCACGACGATGCGCAGTGGCGATACACCATCACAGATACCGAAACAGGACAGCACCTCCATGAAGGCATCACGAGGCGCAGACCAACTGCATCCCAGCGCAGGCACATCGAGGCACGGGATCGTACATGCATCTTCCCTGGCTGCCGGATGCCTTCGGTCGATTGCGACATCGACCACACGACTCCCTATTCGGAGGGAGGCGCCACCTGTTCGTGCAACAACGCACCGGGATGTCGGCACGACCATCGCCTCAAAGACCACGGATGGACCTATGTCAGGCTCGCCGATGGTCGCTACCGATGGACAAGCCCACTCGGTCACGCCTACACAACCTGGAAACCGCCTCCCTGAGTTGATCGGACAAGTCCGCGCTAGCTGTCGGCCGCCACAGTGTTGACGTGTGTGATCGAGGGGAGACCATGGGGGACGCAACCATCGGTTTCGGAAGAATGGGTTCCCTCGAAGTAGTCGGCAGGTGGCTTCATGCGGCGAGCGGCGATGACGAAAGGCGCTGCGAGGGCGACGACGGCTCCACCGACGACATAGACGGCCGCGTAACCCTGCTTCTCGGAGTAGATGCCGAGCCCGGCCTGGCCGGCGACGCCGCCGACTCCCGAGATCATGGAGTCGAACGACACGACCGTGGCTCGTTCCTCCGACGGAGCGATGGCGTGGATGAATGCCTGACGCACCGGCATCTGGACACCCATCGCGATGGCACTCACGAGAAGGAAGAGGAGGGCCACAGGGAAATTCGTAGCCCAGCCAACTCCGATGGATGCAACCGAGAATCCTGCCGCCGTCCACAAGAGCAGCGTTGTTCTCCTCCCGCAGAAGCGCATGAAGAACTTCACGAGGCTGTTGCCAGCGATCATCGCCAGGGACAACAATGCCGCGACGACGCCAGCCACCCAGATGGCATCACGCTCGAGCAGTTCGAGGAAGTACGGCTGCCACGCGTACCAGGCCCACATGAAGAAGCCGCTCTGGATGGCACCAGCGATCATGATCAACCTGAGGGGGCGGGTGCGCCACCCGTGGCGCACTCCATTTGTTGCCACGGTTTTCGCTTCCGACGGGAGCGTCTTCCATGTGACCTTTCGCGGTTGAAAGCCGATGTCGTGCATGCCGAAGAAGGCGAGACCGAGGAGTATCAGGAGGAGTGCCGAGCGGACGATGAAGGGGAGAGCCAGATCGATCTGGCCGAGGAGTCCGCCGCTGACGGTCCCGAAGAGCATGGCTACCCCGCCGATGATCTGTGCATTGGCGAAGATGCCGTCCATCTCTCCCTCATAGCCAAGGCCTTGCACACCGTCGACGAGCCAGGCCTCCATCGCGCCTGAGTAGAACGTGAATCCGAGTCCGATGAATATCGATGCGATCGAGAACGCAACGATGCCTGCGCCGGCCTGCGCAAGGCCAACGTATGCGAGGGTGGAAGCGGCCAGAACCACGAGTGACAGGAGAAACGACGCCCGCCGCCCGATCGTGTCGGCAACCACACCGGTCGGGATCTCGAACAAGACCGTACCTACGGAGAACGCCGCGTTGGCGATGAACACTTCTGCGATCGACAACCCGGCATCGAGAAGGAAGAGGGTGTTGATGCCCCAGATGATCGACGCTGCGAGGGTGTAGATGCCCGCATATGTGTAGTAGCGCCGAACGAGGTTGCTCGCCTCGGGGGGCATTGTGGCGGTAGCTGTCGTCATCGGGTCACCCTACCGGTGCTCGCCCCAAGCGGGAAGGGGAATTCTGTCGTGCTCGGCCCGGCCCACTGGAGGGTCCGGAATTGATGGATCTAGGATTCGCGCCCTTGCAGGGGATCGACCATTCCTGTCTCGTAGGCAACAAAGGAGAGTTCGGCACGTGTTGCTACGCCGAGCTTCTCGAAGATGTGGGACTTGTGCGTCTCGAGCGTTTTCACTTTCGTCCCGAGCTTTGTCACGCACTCTCACGGGAACGCCGCATCGCCTGGGAGAGAGCAGCGGCGACAGTCGTGGGAATACTGTTCATTGCCTTGCTCCTCTCATCAACAGCAGTCGAAGATCGGCGAAGCCTGATCCGCGCAGCGCTGGCCTATGGGGGCGGTAGCCGCACGCTCGTATGTGGTGCGATCGTTGGATCGATCGCCGCTGCGGTCGCTCATCGGGCGATTTCAACAGTCCGTCGGGATGAAGCTCACCTTCTGACGGACGCAATGGTGGACTGGGAGTAGGTGACCCAACTCCGGGCGCAGAGCAGCCTCCGACCTTCCCCTCGGCGACCGGAGGCTCCGGGTCAGTCGTCCTGGGGCTTCTTGCCCTGGTTCTCCTTGGGCTCCCTAAGCTGCTTCTTGAACTGCCCGAAGTTCTTCGGAG
>QMQC01000241.1 GCA_003648875.1 Actinomycetota bacterium | reverse complement strand
CTCTTGGGTACTGGGAGCCGGCCATATGTACTCGGCAGAGGCGGCGACACCTACGAGATCGAATTCCTGGCCAGGTACGACAACCACGGTGAACGTGTCCTCCGCGTCGAGATCGAAGGTTCGGGCAATGTGGACTTCGGCAACTGCATCGGAGCTGCCGTCTCCTGACAGGTACTCCCCCTCTTGCACGTCGATCTTGTTCACATCAGGCTGGCTTCTCGCCGGCATGCCGATCAGTCTGCCTCTGAGCGTCGTAGATCCGATCGTGATGGGTAGATCCGCGCTATGCCTGACGGTGACGGTCTCGACACCATCGATTCCCAAGAGCGTGTCGGACAAGTCATCGTCACCCCCTGTGATCGTCATGTCTGCGAACGCAAGTCGATCGTAGGTTTGGGTGTAACTGGCGGTGAGGTTTCTGTACGAGTCGTATGTGGCAGCGAACATCATGACGCCTATGACCACTGTCAACCCGACAGCGAGGAACTGCCACCGCTGGCGCTTCATGTCCCTGCGCTGTTTGCGAGCGAGGTAACTCACCAGCGGAGCTCCGACGCCGGGGTCGGATTCTCGTTGACCTCGTCTCCCACGATCCTGCCATCGCGAAGCCTGATCACCCTGTCAGCCATTTCTGCAATCGTGGAGTTGTGCGTCACGAGGAACACTGTTCTGTCCTCGCCCTGCGTTGTGGACTTGAGCAGAGAGAGGATCGTGCGTCCGGTTTCGAGATCCAGGGCTCCTGTCGGCTCATCACAGAGCAGCAACGGGGGGTCCTTCACGATGCCACGGGCGATTGCGACTCTTTGTTGCTGCCCTCCGGACATCTCGCCGGGGAAGTGCCCGAGCCTGTCCGAGAGTCCAACGCTGTCGAGGACCACGTCCGACCGAGCCTCGGGCTCGGCGCCGGTGATTTCGGCAATAAGCGCGACATTCTCCTGTGCGGTCAGCGTCGGAATCAGGTTGTAGAACTGGAACACGAAGCCGACGGTTGATCGTCGGTACTCGGTTCTCTCCTTGTCGGACATACCGGCGATCTCGAGACCATTGACATTCAGGCTGCCCGATGTTGAAGGTTCGAGTGCGCCGATCTGATTGAGCAGTGTCGTCTTTCCGGATCCGGAGGGTCCGAGTAGAACAACGAACTCACCCGCATTGATGGTGAATGTCACGGTATCGAGAGCTCTGATCGCGGTGTCACCCTCCCCGTAGACCTTGGTGAGGTCCCTGGCTGTCACTATCGGATCGGTCACCTTGTTCTCGTTTCGTTCGCTTGATTCTTCATGGCGTTGTCCAACCCATTATTATAGTCACTACAATAACCTGAGGGATCCTGGATCATGACGAACAACAGAGAGCAGAAGAAACGAAGGACCTTTGCTGCGATCGCGGATGCAGCTGCGACTTGTTTCGACAACAATGGGTACGACGCAACATCGATAGAGACGATCGCCCGGACAGCCGGCGTGTCCGCAGGAACGGTGTACAACTACTTCGGTACGAAGAATGCCATTCTTGCTGCGATCGTGACTGGACAGGTCGACGAGATCATGGGCGAAGCCGGTGAGAGTCTCGATCTCGCGGCAGAGAATCCCGTCGATGCCTTGATGCCGTTGCTCGGAATCTATCTCGATCGGATGACTGGTTACGGCCCTGAACTGCTCAAGGAACTGTTTCGTGCGGGTTTCGACCCTACACAAACGGATCTGCTTGCAGACTTCGTATTCGCCGATGAGCGTGTGCTGGTACAGCTGAGCGACTCGCTGCGGGAAATGAAATTGCACGGGTTGCTTTCACCTGATGTCGATATTGGCGGAGCGGCACTTCTGATCTATTCGATCGTGGCGGTTGGTCTGATGATGTTCATCTCGGTCCCAGGTACCACACCGCGTCAGGTCAGGGCGGTGTGCAGTGCCCAGCTTGAACTCGCCTTCGATGGATTGGGAAGCAGTAGCGACCCACTCAAGGGGTAAGGTCACCGTCCATGGACGACTTCTCCTGGCCAACCGTGCTCGGCCCTCTCACCAACGGTGAGAACATCACACGCGAGCAAGCCGCTTGTGCGGTTTCAGAGATCATGACAGGGAACGCGACTGCAGCACAAACAGCGGCGTTTCTTGCAGCGCTCCGTACCAAGAAGGAGTCTGCAGAGGAGATGGCCGGCATGGTTGATGCCATGATGAAAGCCGCTGTCACTGTCGATCTGGCCGGCACGGCGGTTGACATCGTCGGTACGGGCGGAGACGGATTCGGGACATTCAACATCTCAACCACGGCGGCATTCATCGCTGCGGGTGCAGGGGCAAGCGTCGCAAAGCACGGAAACAGGGCCGCGTCCTCCAAGACCGGCTCCGCGGATCTTCTCGAGGCTTTCGGGTTCGACCTCGAGCTCGGTCCGGATGATGTCGTCGCGATGATCGAGGAGACCGGTTTTGGGTTCTTCTTCGCCCCTCGGTTCCATCCTGCAATGCGCCACGTGGGACCCGTGCGTGGCGAACTGGGCATACGGACCGTGTTCAACTTCCTTGGACCGCTGTGCAACCCTGCAGGAGCAAGAATGTCGATTGGTACGTCGGATCCGGAGATGGCGCGGTTGATGATCGATGTTCTCGCCTCGCGTGGCGTAGATCGTGCCTTCGTTGTTCACGGAGAGGACGGTCTCGACGAGGTGACCACCACAGGTCCGACTCGGATCTTCCGCCTGGTGGAAGGCGAGGTCACAGAGGCCGAGTTCACACCGGAGGACTTCGGCGTCCAACGCGCGACCATCAGCGATCTTGTCGGTGGCGACCCAGAGGAGAACGTGGCCATCACAAGGGACGTACTCAACGGGATTGAGGGACCTCACAGAGATATCGCGCTGATCAACGCCGCTCCAGCCATCGTGCTTGCCGACCTTGCACCAGGGTTCGAGGCAGCGATGGACATCGCGGTCGAGTCGATCGACAGCGGGGCTGCGTTGGACTCACTCGTCAGCGCCCTCGCCATGAGCCGGGCGCTGGGCAAAGCGTCTTCGTAGACCTGATCGGCGGGTACCGTTTCCGCCATGAAGCGAATCCTCTTGCTCATTGCCGCGCTCGCATTGTTTGGGGCCGCGTGTTCGGCTGCGGGTGTCACAGAGAGTTTCGAAGAACTCCCTGGAAGCGAAGCACAACCAGAAACATCGACATCGGTTGCACCTTCCAAGGATGCGCCTGTTTCTGAGGACGCCGGCTCCGATGATTCGGTGTCGGACGATCCGCCAGAGCCTCAGCCTGAGGGCCCTGTTGCCCCCGACTTCACACTCGCCCTTGAACCATCCGGCGAGTTCGTGCTCAGCCAGGAGGTCAAGCCGGTCTACATGGTCTTCTGGGCCGAGTGGTGAACGATCTGTGGACGGGAGTTGCCCGTCATCGACCAGGTATCGAACGACTATCTCGACGACGTGACCTTCCTCGCCGTTGCGGGCAGGGGGGGTCTCGGGGCCACTCAAGAGCGTGCGGGAATGCTGTTCTCTGACAATCTGTTGTGGGGCCTCGATGACAGCATCTGGGACCTCTACGGAATCCCGGGACAGCCGGCATCAGTGCTCATAACCGACGGCGTAATCGTAGATCTGTGGTTCGGAGAGGTCGGCGAGCAAGCGCTTCGGAATCGCCTGGACAATCTGGTCT
>QMQC01000240.1 GCA_003648875.1 Actinomycetota bacterium | reverse complement strand
TGGACCACGTCGGGGAGTTCGAATCCTCGAAATCCGACATGAACACCTTGGCACCCGAATTGAGCGCATTGATGACCATCTTGCGGTCAGTTGGGCCGGTGATCTCGCATCGTCGATCCAGAAGATCTGTGGGGGCTGGCCGAACCGTCCAGTCCTGCCGGCGGACGTGCTCTGTTTCTGACAGAAAGTCGAATCTGTCACCGAGATCGAGTCCCTCCTGACGCTCGGCGCGTGTTGCGAGCAGATCCAGTCGGCGGTCATTGAACATGTGGTGAAGCTCTGCGACGAACGCAAGTGCATCATCGGTCAGTATCAGGTCGAAACCATCGGTGTTCCGCAGAATTCGGATGTTGGGCACGAATGTCCTTTCGTGTTTGGACAGGAAACGGCAAATGTTGCCTTTCTGCAAATACATGCGAAGATAAGAACTGCAGTACTTTCGTCAATAAGGGATGAAGCTCAATTCTTATGGCAACAATCGATCCACTCGTGTTCGGGCACCGTGTTCGGCACTACCGCAAGACTGCGGGGATGACCCTGGACGATCTCGGCGCAAAGGTCTCAAAACCAGCACCCTTTCTCTCATTGCTCGAGAATGGGAAGAAGGAGCCGAAGCTCGGTTTGATCAACGACCTGTCGATCGCATTCGATATCGATGTGTCTGAACTGCTCTCCGCCGAAGCACCGTCGCGGCGCGCTGCCCTCGAGGTCGCGATCGAGCGAGCTCAACGAGATCAGGCATATCGCGATCTCGGACTTCCATACCTCAAGCCCTCTGCTCGGCTACCCGACGCTGCCCTCGAGCACATCGTGCGGTTGTATGAGGAACTGCGGGGTCGAGATGCCGCGGCTCCGTTCACCAGGGATGAGGCGAGGGCCGCGAACGCGCAACTCAGGGCAGAGATGACCGAACGGGGTAATTACTTCGGTGAGATCGAAGCGATCGCCGCTGGGGTCGTCGATGCCATCGGCTATGCAGGACAGGGAGCAATGTCCAAGGGAAATCTGAACGCCCTTGCGAGTCACTTCGGCTTCAAGGTCATTCGAACCCCGGACGTGCCCGCGTCGGTGCGATCCGTAACAGACATGCGTAACGGGAAGATATATGTGCACGGGAGGGACAGCTTCGATTCGAAAAGGGCGCGGTCGGTGATCCTCCAGACCCTCGGCCACTTCGCCCTCGGGCATTCTGATCCCCACGACTTCTCGGAGTTTCTGAGACAGCGCGTTGAGGCGAACTACTTTGCAGGCGCCGTCCTGCTTCCGGAGGCGTCGGCAGTGCCATTCCTGCTCGAAGCAAAGGCAGAGCGCAACCTCTCCGTGGAGGATCTCAAGGACAGGTTCTTCGTGTCCTACGAGATGGCTGGCCACAGATTCACGAACCTTGCGACGGAGCATCTCGAGTTCGGCACACACTTCGTTCGGTCAGATGATCAAGGAATCATCTGGAAGGCATACTCGAACAACGGCGTGCCCTTCCCGAAGAACTCTGCCGGTGCGATAGAGGGACAGAGGCTCTGCAGGGAGTGGGGGACTCGCCAAGCCTTCGTGTCCGATGCTCGGTACACGATCCATTACCAGTACACGGACACGAGTTCCGGGACGTACTGGTGCGCGACATTCGTCGAGACCGAGAACGACGCCCCCAGGGCGATAACCGTTGGTGCCCGTTTCGAAGACGCAAAGTGGTTCCGAGGGTGGAACACAGATCGTAGATCTGTCTCCCAGTGTCCCGATGGCGAGTGCTGTCGCACGGTCACCGAGATCATGGCTGAGCGCTGGAATGGGAACGCGTGGCCATCAGTCCGCCCGAACAGCCATGTACTTGCGGCGATGCCGGTTGAGACTATACCCGGGGTTGACATGGTCGAGATCTACGAGTTCCTCACGGACCAGGACGACGCATCGTTCCAGTGAGACGGACACCAGATGCGGGGGAGACGTGTGGGGGGATCAGCAGAGGGTGCTGATTGGCGAATCGTCGCCGTCTACGCTGGACCGATGTATCGAGTCTCTGTTGTTGGCGTGGTGGCTGCGGTTCTCGTTGTCTCGGCGTGCACGTCGGTAATCGAAGATGAACCCATCACGATCCCTTCCACGGTTGTGACTTCTACGACGCTGGCTCCGCCAGCCCCGACAACAAGTGGAGTTGGCACCACGATTGCCGATGTGGAACCTTCGACCACGACTCTCCCATTGTCGGACCTGACGATCAAGCTGACCGAGATCGACTCGGGGTTCGACTATCCGATGCTTCTGGTCGCCGATCCTGCCGGCGGTCCAGACTTTGTGGTTGAGCAACCGGGGCGAATCGTGCGCGCTGATGGCGCCAACCATGCGGTGGCGCTCGACATCCGTGACGATGTCCATTTCGGGGGCGAGCGAGGATTGCTCGGACTGGCGTTCCACCCGGATTTCGATGTGAATCGACTCGCATATGTGAACTACACCGACAACCGGGGTCGTACTGTGATCAAGCAGTTCGAGGTTCACGACGGCGTGTTCGATGTCGCCTTCGATCGGCCGGTTCTCATGATCAACCAACCTGCAGGCAATCACAACGGTGGGATGATCGCGTTTGGGCCTCTCGGGTATCTCTGGATCGGAATGGGTGATGGAGGAGCTGCGAACGACGCCTTCGGAAATGGCCAGGACCCACACACGCTGCTGGGCTCGATGCTGCGCATCTCTGTTCCGGGTAGTGAGGGAAACACGTATGACATCCCGGAATCGAATCCATACTCGGACGGGATCGATGGAGCACCGGAGGTGTACGCACATGGTCTCCGAAACCCGTGGCGATTCTCCTTTGACACCATCGTCGAGGGTGAGAATGCCGACCTCTGGATCGCAGACGTCGGTCAGAACGACATCGAGGAGCTCAACCTCCGACCGTCCGACGTCGGAGGCGCAAACTACGGTTGGCCGATCATGGAAGGGTCCCGGTGCTTCCTGACGAACGACTGTGACGAGGCCGGGCTCGTCCTCCCTCTCGTCGAATATGACCACAATGAGGGCTGCTCGATCACAGGCGGCTATGTCTATCACGGCTCAGCGATACCCGAACTCGACGATCACTACTTCTACTCGGATTTCTGTTCAGGATTCCTCCGCAGCTACTCCGTCGAGTCAGGCAATCACGACTGGACCGAAATGACAGGAATGACTGCTGAGGTATCAGGATTCGGCATCGGTGGCGATGGAGAGCTCTATGTAGTTTCCATCACCGGATCCATCTATCGAATCGAGAGAGCGCAATGATCGTCGTCGTGGGGTCCGTGAACCTTGATCTTGTCGCGACCGTCGACCGGTTTCCGCAACCGGGTGAGACAGTGCCGGCAAGAGGATTCACCTCGAACCATGGTGGGAAGGGAGCCAACCAGGCAGTTGCTGCATCGAGGCTCGGTGGCGATGTTGCTCTGATCACCGCGGTTGGCAGTGACCGCGAATCTGGAGAACTGCTCAAGACTCTCGCCGACGAGGGGGTCGACACATCCGCGGCTCTGATCGTTGATGGACTCACATCGGGGGTCGCGGTCATTACCGTTGACAGCGTCGGTGAGAACGCCATTGCGGTTCACCCCGGGGCGAACGGTCGCCGTGTGCTCGCCGCCGAATCGCGGATACTCATCGAACGAGCGGACGTTGTGCTCGTGCAGCTCGAAGTGCCGATCGACACGGTCATCG
>QMQC01000239.1 GCA_003648875.1 Actinomycetota bacterium | reverse complement strand
GGGACATCGTCTTGAACAGCGAAGCCGTTCTCGGTTTCTCCTTGGAGTCGGCATCGCGCTCGCCAAGCTGTACATATGGTCCAAAACGGCCGGCCTTTGAGAACACCTCCAGCCCGGATTCCGGGTCCGTACCGAGAGATCTGTCGCCACTCGGGGCATCAAGCAATTCGAGAGCCCGCTCGAGTGTGAGCTCGTCCGGCGCCAGGTCGGGTGGGATCGACGCCCGCCGTTCGCCGTGCTGGAGATAGGGGCCGTACTGGCCTGCTCTGGCGCAAACAGGTTCACCGTCGTCTCCCATCCCGATCGGGAATGAGTTCACGGCCTTCGGATCGATCCGTTCGAGAACGTCCTCGCCAACAAGGTTCTTGAGTCCGGGAGAACCGTTTCCGTTGTAGAAGGCATCGAGATACGGGACCATCTCTGCCTCACCGGCGGCTATGCGATCGAGGTCTGCCTCCATCCGAGCAGTGAAGTCGTAATCGACGTAATCCGAGAAATACTGCTCCAACAGGCCAACGACGCTGAACGCTCGCCATGTCGGTATCAGGGCTGAACCCTGTTTCCGCGCATACTCGCGATCGAGGATCGTCGCGATGATCGATGCGTAGGTCGAGGGTCGCCCGATTCCAAGCTCTTCGAGTCTCTTGATCAATGAGGCCTCGGTGTAGCGCGCAGGCGGCTTCGTTTCGTGATCGGTGGGCATCAGCTCCACCGCCCGTACGGTGTCGCCCTCCGCCATATGCGGCAGGTGGGATTCGGTGTCGTCGAGGGCAGCATCGGGATCATCGTGGCCTTCGACGTAGGCACGGAGGAACCCGGGGAACGTGATCGTCCGCCCGGAGGCCTGGAACCTACAGAGCCTCGCATCAAGAGTGGTCGCTTCGATCTGAACGATGAGACTCTCGCCCTTGGCGTCGTTCATCTGGGAGGCGACGGTTCTCATCCAGATGAGTTCGTAGACGCGCTTCTCGTCAGAACTCGGGCCGAAGTTCGCCGCGGCAGCATCGATGTCCTGAAATCGCTCGCCAGCCGGCCGAATGGCCTCGTGAGCCTCCTGAGCACCTTTCGCCTTCTTGCCGTACATCCGTGGCTTCGTCGGCAGGAACCGAGCTCCATATCGGTCGGTCACAAGAGACCGTGCAGCCTGAAGGGCGGTTCCGGACAGATTCGTTGAATCCGTCCGCATGTAGGTGATGAAGCCGGCTTCGTACAGACGTTGGGCTGCACTCATGGTCCGGCGAGCTCCGAAGCGGAGCTTTCGACCAGCCTCTTGTTGGAGCGTCGAGGTCCTGAACGGGGGATACGGTCGCCGTGTATACGGTTTGCGCTCAACACTCGTTACTGCGAACTCGGAGCCGGAGAGTCCGGTCGCCAGATCGACCGCGTCCTCGGTTGTCAGCACCAAGCGTTTCTGCTTGAGCTGGCCATCCGCGCCGAAGTCTGATCCGTCGGCGATCCGGGTGCCATCAACCCCTTTGAGCGTGGCAGGGAACTCACTTTCGTCCGTGGCAAGCACTGCTTTGAGACCCGAGTATCCGGCCCTTGTGAAATCTATCCGTTCACGCTCACGCTCAACGATGATGCGAGTTGCGGGCGACTGGACTCGACCTGCCGAGAGTCCCTTCTGCACCCGTCGCCAAAGGATTGGAGATACCTCGTAGCCGAACAACCTGTCGAGAATACGCCTCGTCTCCTGGGCCTGGACGAGAGGCAGATCGATCTCGCGAGGATTCTCGACCGCCTCCCTGATCGCCGTCTCGGTGATCACATGGAATACCATCCGACGAACGGGAACCTTTGGCTTGAGCTCCTCGAGAAGATGCCATGCAATCGCCTCGCCCTCGCGATCTTCGTCCGTTGCGAGATAGAGCTCGTCGACCTCCTTGAGCCTCTGCTTGAGCAGTTTGACCTGCTTCTTTGATGCGTCCGTGACGATGTAGATGGGTGCGAAGTCATGTTCGACATCAACACCGAATCTGGTGCTCTTCCACAGGTCGCGTTTCTTCTCGGGCAGATCGGCAGCGCGGGCGGGGATATCGCGAATGTGGCCGATCGATGACTCAACGATGAAATCGCTACCGAGGTAGCGGTTGATGGTCTTCGCCTTTGCTGGCGACTCGACGATAACGAGCTTCTTTGTCATGGCTTCCCGGTTCGAATGGTGTCGGCGTACAGAGCTACGTGAGTCTCGACGTCCTGTCAAGGGTCTCAACGGCGCAAAACCTAACCGAGATGTGGGGCGAATCCTGCATACAGACGCTCGATCACTCGTTCCCATGTGAATTCGCGCTCCACAAACCTACGCCCTTCGGCACCCATCCGACGGGCACGCCATGGGTCGGCGAGCAGGATCTCGAGGCCTTCGACAATCGCATCCACATCAGAGACGACGAACCCCGTCTCTCCGGGCAGCACCGCTTCAGGTGATCCGCCGGAGTCACCGGCGAGTACGGGAACGCCGCTCGACGCTGCCTCGAGGAACACGATTCCGAGACCCTCGAACTCGAGTCCGGCCCACCGCGATTTGCATGGCATACAGAACACATCCATCTGCCGATACAACTTCGGCAACGACGACCAGGGGACATCGACCTCGAACCTCGCGGATACACCGAGGGAGCTCACCAGCTTTCGCAGCTTCTCCTCTGTTCGACCTTTGCCAACGAGGAGTATCTCGACATCGGTATCAAGCCTCGCAACAGCTTGGATGAGGCGCTCCTGGCCCTTTCGTGGCACAAAACGGCTGACGCATCCCACTACCGGAACCGGGTTGACCGGTGGCTCGGCAGGTGGGGTGAACCTGTCGATCTCGACCCCGCTGCCCACCAACACGACCGGCATTCGGGAGATTCGTTGCACACGCCGAGCGGTGTATCTGCTCACAGCGAAGCGAACGTCTGCTGACGCGAGATTCCGTCCCAGGAGTTGTCGCACACCGGGGACCGCACCGGGAATGGTGATCTCCGCCCCGTGGCTGAGCACGCCTATCGGCACTCCGAGCCGCTCCCGAAGACGTTTTCCGAGAAAGGACAATGGATGTGGGGCGCCGAAAAGCACTGCATCAGGACCGAAGCCCTCTGCCGCCTCGACGATCGTCCGGGTCGTCGCTGCAGTTGGCATCATGTACGACCGGGCACCGCGACTGACGCCGGATTCACCCGGGTCGGCGTCATCATCGGACGGTCCAACGACATGCACGTCATCCGGGTAGGCGTCAACCAGATTCTTGAGATATATCTGGATGCCTCCAGCCTTCGGTGGATAGTCATTCGTGACGATCAGGAGGCGCACGTTCAGATGACTCCTATGTGTCCAGATGGGGAGCGACGTTGTAAGCCGCGAGCACAGGACCGTTGGTCGTGTGCCGAACCTGGGACATCGAAGAGTTGCGAGGAATCGGAAAGCGATCTCGCGTCGCGAAGGTGAGGCCCATCACACGGGTGATGTAGGACCGCAGGGCTGCACCGTGGGACACGGCACCGATGTGTGCGTGATCGGTGGAAACGACAAGGGACTGGATCGTTTCATATACCCGTTCGCCAGCCTCGGAGAATGACTCGCCGTCTCTTCCGCGGGGCATGTCGAGGCCCTCCTCGTAGATCTGTCCGAAGAGCTCGGGATCGCTCGCCACAGCTTCGTCTGACGTCATGTTCTCCCAATCACCGAAGGACATCTCCATCAGGCCTTC
>QMQC01000238.1 GCA_003648875.1 Actinomycetota bacterium | reverse complement strand
GTCATATACGGGTCCGGGACTCAACGTGTAGTACGGAACCGTGATCGGCCACGCGATCGCGATGCCGATACCGATGACGATCAGGAACGACGCGAGAATCCATGGCCACTTCGGATAGGGCTGAGGTGGCTGCACCGAGGACGGCACATCGGGAAGGGATGGGGCGTCTTCGCCTACCCGGAGGTCTTGATCCATGGAGCGAGGTTAACCCCTCGGGCGACTACAGATAACAGATGCCAGATATCTGGAAGCGAGCCCAAGCGAGCGTTCTGGCATCCGGATTCTGGCATCTGCGAGCGAAGCGAGCTACGCAATCTTCCTGCCGGCCACAAGATTTGCGTTCACGACTATTCGATATCGGTCCGAGCCCTTGGGGTGACAGGCGAACATCGTCACAGACGGTGAGGGACCGTCATACGTGATCCACAGGTCGGTGGGATCCACGATGTAGATGTCAGATACCCGGTAGATCACCTCGAACCCATCCCCGTCTGTCATGTAGACGAGGTCGCCGAGGTTGAGCTTGTCGAGGTCGCGGAATGGCTTGGTCCTCGTGCTTCTGTGACCCGCAAGAACGACATTGCCATTCTCCCCCGGTCGCGCCGTGCCGGACCAGTGGGCGACGCCCTTGTCGATGATGGCCTGTGCAACGCCAGATCGGACGGTCTGGTCGATCCCGATTGCCGGAATTCTCAGACTGCCGATGGTGACTCCAGATGCCTGTGAGCGATGAAACACAGCCTGACGCGCCGCATTCGGTACAAGTCCTTCCTGTCGCGTCGCGGCAACGACCGGGGCAGCCAGCGCGAGCACGAGACCAGCGACTATCGCGAAACGAAATGCAAGTCTGAGTGGTCTCATTGACATGTAATCGGAAGATACCATCGACCACTACACCAGAATCTATCCAACGAACCATGGAGGCCCGAGTGCAGACAACGTATCCGTCGCGGACGATCGCAAACGTGTTCGTACCCCGCACCGCCGTCAACACGATCATCTTGATGGTTGGGTTCGCACTTCTCACAGCACTCGCCGCGCAGATCCGCTTCCACATCCCAGGGACACCAGTACCGGTCACAGGCCAGACCTTCGCCGTACTTCTCGCTGGTGCAGCACTCGGCTCACGAGCTGGGGCCGGTAGTCAGCTGATCTATTGGCTGATGGGCGCCGTCGGGCTACCGGTCTTCGCCCAAGCCAATGGCGGATGGGAAGCGGCCACCGGCGCGACGTTCGGCTATCTCTTCGGATTCATCGTAGCCGCTTGGCTCGTTGGCGCGCTCGCCGAACGCGGCCAGGATCGATCGGTGCGATCCGCTGTCCCTGCGTTCCTGGCTGGAAACCTTGTCATCTATGCCTTCGGTGTTCCATGGCTCATGTACTCGGTTCCCACTATCGACACGATCGGGGCGGCTCTCACGGCCGGCTTCATGCCGTTCATCGCATTCGATGCGATGAAGATCGTGCTCGCCGGACTGGCCCTACCAGCGGCATGGAAACTGACAGGACGACACACGACAGAGGACTGACGACAGGCACGCCATGTCAATCGAACGAGCAGAGATCATTCGCAACGCCTTTGATTCGGATGCCTACGCCGCGGCGCAGGGGTTCAGCCTTGGGGAGATAACCGAAGAGAGCGTTGAAGTGTCGGTTGTGGTTCGGGAGGACCATCTCAACTTCCGTGGCGTTCTTCACGGCGGCGCGCTCTTCTCCTTGGCAGATTGCGCCTTCTCCCTTGCATCCAATGCCCACGGCGACAGTGCCATGGCGATCGACACCCATCTCGCGCTGACAGCGCCTTCACGCCTGGGAAACACCGTCACAGCCACGGCGACAGAGATCACGCGGGGCCGCACCCTTGCAACCTATCGGGTGGACGTGGTGAGGGACGACGGCAGAACGGCTGGTCTCTTCACGGGAACGGTGTTCATCCGGAATCAAGACCCGTCCTCCCTTTAGGGGGGACAAGAGACGAGCGTCAGCGAGGATCTAGGGGGGACCGCGAGCCCGCGAGCGCGGTACGCGAAGAACCACCAACAACACCAGCCCCGCAACGCTCGCAGGCTCGCACACCCCCCTGCATCGCTGCGCTCTGCCGTCCCCCCTAAAGGGAGGACGCGCCGCTACCTGGGGTCGTGGAAGGACAGGAACGTGGCTGTGACCAGTGCGGCCCACACCATCGCGGCAACGCCGAGGTGAAGTACAACCACCCAACTCGAATTCACCTCGGTCCAGACATGCAGCAGCCCAAGGCCAACATTCACGACGTACAGCACCGTTGCACCAATGACGAAGTAGCCCTCACTGTGCGGGCGCTTCACATGTGAGCCCCTCCATACGAGGAAGATGAGATATACGAGAACAGCCGCACTCGCCATGCGATGAAGCCAGTGGATCATCACCGAATTCATGTCGAGAGCATCAGGCACCCACCCACCGTTGACCAAGGGCCAACCAGGGACGTACACGTTGTGGACGATCGAACCGAGGATGAGAACCACAAGGACAGCGATGGCACCGATCCCGAGCTGCCGCGACCAATCTCGTTCAAGGAGGTGTGGACCTTCCACAGCCTTGCGCGTTGAAACAGCAATGATGATGAACAGCGCAACAATCATCATCGACACGAACAGGTGGGTCGCCACGAGATCCCGTGCCAGATCACCCTTGACGACCATCCGACCGAGCCATGCCTGGATACCGATCACAATCACCGCTGCGACCGAGGGCATAAGCACCCACCTGCGGTCAAGTCCGGCCTTGAATGCTGCAAATACGATGGTGACAGCAAGGATCCCGACAAGCAGCGCGAGCCAGCGGTGCGTCCACTCAACGAGCATCTCGAACTCGAGTCGCGGTAGGTAGCCACCGAGGAGCCCGTTCTCACACAGCGGCCATCGGTCCTTGCAGCCGTACCCACTTCCGCTCCCCCTGGTGTATCCACCAAACGCAACCAGGAAGAGTGTTGACCAGACGGCAAGGGTGGCCAGGCGATGTACAGACGACCGATTCACGATTGATGAGGTTAGTCGTAAGGAATGGCGGAGTCGTTCATCGTGAGTGAGCGAAGCGAGCGGTCGTACGTCGTGAAGCGAAACGGTCCGCGAGCGAAGCGAAGTTCAGACGTCGAGTTCCTCACCCAGGTACGCCTTGATGACGTTGTCGTTGCGTTGGATCTCGGCTGGAGTGCCTGTGGCGATGACCTCACCGAAGTCGAGCACGAGGATACGGTCCGCGATATCCATGACCAATCCCATGTCGTGCTCGACGAGGATCATGGTGATCCCGAGCTCTTCTCGAATGTCGAGGATGAACCGCGCCATGTCCTCGGTCTCCTCGAGGTTCATACCTGCAACAGGCTCATCGAGCAAGAGCAGCTCAGGTTCCATGGCGAGTGCTCGACCGAGCTCGACTCGCTTCTGGATTCCGTACGGCAGCATCCCAACCGGGTAGAAACGCCAAGCCTCGATCTCGAGCAGGTCGATGATGTCCTCGACCTTTGCCCGGTTGGCCATCTCTTCCCGTTTCGCTTTGCCAAGCCAGAAGCCACCGGCGAACCAACCAACGTTCGTCCGGATATGGCGTCCGAGTGCGATGTTCTCAAGAACAGTCATGTGCGCAAAGAGTTCGATGTTCTGGAACGTTCGCGCAACTCCCAGTTCAGCGACCCTGTCGGGACGCATGCC
>QMQC01000237.1 GCA_003648875.1 Actinomycetota bacterium | reverse complement strand
GCTGCCTCTCCGACGCAGAACGCAGTTGCACGACGAGCGCGGTACCACCCTCGCCGTCAGCGGCCGTCCAGCCATCGACGTAGCCCTCCTCCGAAAGCCGCCGGGCGATCTCCTCCTTGAGTTTGGACGACGGCATCGACGTCTCCGGATGAAGCGCCGTGTTGGCGTTCCGGATCCTGGTGAGCATGTCAGAAATGGGATCTGTATACATGACTACCACGACGCCTTTCTGATTCCTGGAAGTTCCCCCAGATGCGCCATTCCCCTCAGCGCGATGCGTGACAGACCGAACTTGCGAAAATATCCGCGCGGCCGGCCGCTGACTGCGCACCGATTCCGATAGCGCGTCGCGCTTGCGTCACGAGGCATCTTTGCGATACTGGCGTAGGCCTCACGTTTGTCCTCGTACGATGCTTCAGGATCCTTGACGATCTTGATGAGAACGGCACGGCGCTCCGCATAGCGTTCGACGAGTTGCTTGCGTTTGTTGTTCTTGGCGATCTTTGAAGTCTTCGCCATCAGGCACCTACCTGCAGTCGACGGAACGGGAACCCGAACGCACTCAGGAGAGCTTCTCCCTGGGCATCGGTCTCCGCGGTGGTCACCAAGGTGATGTCCATCCCGCGGATCTTCATGACATTGTCGTAATCGATCTCAGGGAAGATCAGCTGCTCGGTCACTCCGAAGCTGTAGTTCCCACGACCATCGAATCCCTTCGGGCTCAGTCCGCGGAAGTCCCTGATGCGGGGAATCGCAAGCGCAATGAGCCGATCAAAGAACTCCCACATGCGTTCGCCGCGAAGTGTTACGGAGGCACCGATGGCTTGACCCTCGCGGATCTTGAAGTTCGACACCGACTTGCGAGCCTTGTTCACCCTCGGTTGCTGGCCCGTGATGATACGAAGATCCGCAACCACGCCTTTGATCAGCTTTGAATCGGCCGCAGCATCACCGGCACCCATGTTGACGACGATCTTGGCGAGACGTGGGACCTGCATGACGTTGTCGAGACCGAGTTCCTTCTGGATCCGATCACGAATCTCGTCGTTGTATTGATCCTTGAGTCGTGATGCCATCAGAGATCACTCCCACATTTCCTGCACACCCTGTACTTCGTGCCTTCACCATCGAAGCGTGCGCCGATCTTCGTCGGACCGCACTCCTTGCAGACGATCATCACGTTGGAAACATCGATCGGCATGTCCTTGTCGATGATTCCTCCCGTATTCAATTCGCCTGTCGCTCGCTGGTGACGCTTTGCGGTCGCGACACCCTCGACGATGATCCTGTTGGCCTTCGGGAAGACCTTTGCGATCTTGGACTCTGTACCAGCGTCCTTGCCCGAGATGACCATCACCGTGTCTCCACTACGAAGCTTCATCACAGCACCTCCGGAGCGAGAGACACTATGCGCATGAACTTCTTCTCTCGCAGTTCGCGACCAACCGGTCCGAAGATGCGGGTGCCGCGAGGTTGACTCTGGTCGTCGATCAGCACGCAGGCGTTCTCATCGAAACGGATGTACGAGCCATCCTCACGACGTATCTCCTTGCGAGTCCTCACGACAACCGCCTTGACGACCTCACCCTTCCTGACACTTCCGCCGGGAGTGGCCTCCTTCACGGTTGCGACAATGGTGTCGCCAACAGACGCATAACGGCGGCCTGAGCCACCAAGCACGCGGATCGTCAGAACCTCGCGTGCACCTGAGTTGTCTGCCACCTTGAGTCGTGATTCCTGTTGAATCATCTGGCACGCCCCAAAACCTCTTCGATACGCCACCTCTTCGACTTCGAGAGCGGACGCGTCTCTACGATGCGGACGGTATCGCCAACGTTGGCATCATTCGCTTCGTCGTGTACGTGGTACTTCTTGCGGACGGGGACGGTCTTGCCGTACCGAGGATGACGCTTCTGGTCTCGCACCTCGACGGTGACAGTCTTGTCACGGCTGTCGGAAACGACGATTCCGACGCGGGCCTTGCGGCGTGCGCGTTCCATCTATGCCTCCTCCTGCTGTGATTCCCAAGCTGCCAGTTCTTGCTCACGCATCACGGTTGCGATGCGAGCGACGTCACGCTTGACCTGCTTGATTCTTGATGTGTTGTCGAGTTGATTCGTGACATGCTGGAAACGAAGGTTGAAAAGCTCTTCCTTCGCCTCGTCATGCTTCTCTCCGAGTTCCTTGTAGTTCAGCTTGCGGAGTTCAAGGGCGTTCATACGTCCTCCCTCTTCACAACCTTGGTCTTCACCGGAAGTTTGTGGGCAGCCAGCCTGAGAGCCTCGCGAGCGAGTTTCTCGTCCACACCAGACATCTCAAACATCACACGACCAGGCTTGATGACGGCCACCCAGTACTCAGGGTTGCCCTTGCCGGATCCCATGCGGGTCTCGGCGGGCTTCTCCGTGATGGGCTTGTCGGGAAAGACTGTGATCCAGACCTTTCCGCCACGCTTGATCTTGCGAGTCATCGCGATACGAGCGGCCTCGATCTGACGTGACGTGAGCCAGCCGCGTTCCTGGGCCTGAAGACCGTACTCGCCGAAGGTCACCTTGGTGCCACCCTTGGCGTTGCCCTTGTTGCGTCCGGTCTGAACCTTGCGGTACTTCGTTCGTTTTGGCATGAGCATCAGGATCCACCACCCTCGTTCTGTTCGGGTGCTTCGTCCTTCTTGGGCTTTGGTTTGCGGCTAGCGGCTTTCGCCTTCTTGTCAGCTTTCGCCTTCTTGTCAGCTTTCGCCTTCTTGTCAGCTTTCGGCTCTTCGGACGCCTCATCAACGACCTCCGCCACATCTTCAGCAACAACCTCGGCTACCTCTTCAACGACCTCCGCCACAACTTCACCAACGTCTGGCTGCTCGGCAGCCTCGTCGCTCGGCGTCCGTTGTCCGTCATCCGCCACCGCTTCTGGTCTCTCAGACACAGCTTCTCGTGCCTCGGCCAGGTCAGCCTTCGCTTCTGCCGCAGAGACCTTTTTGCCGCCACCGGCCTCGATCAGGCGTTTTCCGCCACCAGCTTCGATGACTCGTTTGCCACCACCGGCTTCAATGATGCGCTTCTCTTTGCCGCCGGCCGCTGCCTCAGCGCGTGCCTTCACCGATTTGCGGTGCTTCTGATCGGCAGGACGACCAGAAGCCATGCGTGCTTCTGCCGCCACCTTGTCAGACGTACCGAACTTCTTCATGATGTCGCCCTTGTAGACCCACACCTTGATGCCAACGGCACCAACGGAGGTCGCGGCGGTTGCCTGGCCGAAGTCGATGTCCGCACGAAGGGTGTGCAAAGGAACCCGGCCTTCCAGGTACCACTCGCGACGACCCATGTCCGCACCACCGAGACGGCCAGATGCTTGAACCCTCACACCTTCCGCACCGGCCTTGAGGGCGGTTGCGACGGTGCGCTTGAGTGCGCGGCGGAATGAAACTCGGCCCTCGAGCTGATCGGCAACGCTGCGTGCGAGCAATGTGGCGTCGAGCTCCGGGTTGTGTACTTCGATGACATTGAACTTGACTCTGCGACCGGAAAGATCTTCGAGGCCGGCACGGAGGCGCTCGGCCTCGGAACCGCCGCGTCCGATGACAACACCGGGACGACCCGTGTGGACGTCGATCTGAACCTTGCTCCCACCGATGCGCTCGATATCGATCCTCGATATCGCACCTCGCTTCAGTTCGTCCTTCAGGTATTTGCGG
>QMQC01000236.1 GCA_003648875.1 Actinomycetota bacterium | reverse complement strand
TGTATGTGGAGTACGCCCCGACTGCCCACTCGACGCGGTTGTCCGATATCGCGGCGACACGGTCGCCGTGTTCGACTCCGAGTGACGCAAGTCCACCCCTCGACTGTTCCACGGCGTCACCGAACTCGCCATAAGAGGTCCAGTTCCATTCGTTTCCTTCTCCGCGTTGTCCGAAGAGTGGATTGTCCGGGTAGTTGGCGACGCTGTTCGTGAGTAGCTCAGCGAGAGTGGCGATCTGGGTGGTCAAAAGGATCCTTTCGATCTCCTGTCAGACTAGATGGTTGGGGAGGATTACGGCCCGCGGTCCACGGTCGATAATTCCTGAAGCCCGTGCGGTGCCCTGAATCCTGTGCTCTGTCGTACACTTCTTCCATGGCCAGCACTGGAGAACTTGGAGCGACCATCCGCGAGGCGCGCCTCAAGAAGGGTATGTCTCTCGGTCAGCTCGCTTCGGCCGTGGGGCGCTCATCTTCGTCGGTGAGACGATGGGAGCGCGGCGAGGTTGCTCCAGCAGCCACAGTGCTCTCGAAGCTCCAGGCGATCCTTGAGATAGAACCGGCGGTCCTCAACGCGCCAATGCCGGTCTCTGTGGAGAGCCCCGACGCCGGTAGCGAGGAGGTCGAGGTCCCGGATGGGCGGGTGTCCACTGTTGAGCAACCGATTCTGGTTGGCGAAACACCGGACGCTGCCCCATCACCTTCCGAGGTGAGGCGTCCCAAGACGTCCGATGGAGGGCTGGTTGCTGACGTCTGGGCCGCCCTCACGAGTGGGGATAGAAGCTGGATCGGTTGGATGAGAGGTCTCCTCACCACCGCAGTTCTGGTTCTCATGGTCTTCGTGCTGTTGTGGGCGATGAGCGAGTTGTTCGACGCTCTACGAACGATTCTCGATTCGTTCGGCGTTGGATCGTCCGGAGATCAGAGTCCTTGAGCTTCCAGGGATCGGTGTGAGCTGCAATCACCTCCGATTGGTCCGGGATCCTCGTACCTTTGCGTGATGCGACGTGCTTTGCTCGTGATGGCTTGTCTTGCCCTGATCGCTTCTGCATGCTCATCGACGTCGGATGGGGATCCGTTGATCGGTATCAGGGCATCGTCTGATCCAGCCGTGGGTGATGATCGATTGCTCTTTGCTGTACATGAAGTGGATGGAACGCGCAGGGGAACGCCAGATGAAGTGGTGACCATTGTGGCGTCCCCACTCGACTCGCCTGACGTCGAATTCGCAGCGGAGGCGACCTTTAC
The DNA here is from genome assembly GCA_003648875.1 of Actinomycetota bacterium. Lineage (GTDB taxonomy): Bacteria > Actinomycetota > Acidimicrobiia > Spongiisociales > UBA5794 > B3-G11. The sequence goes on along the minus strand of QMQC01000236.1, from coordinate 2,474 downwards.
GTGGATCGTTCCTGACGCAATGGGTCTCTATCTCGTGAACGTCCCGTTCGACAGACCAGGGACGTGGGAGATCGATTTCGCCATTTCCACGGGCGAGCCGACAGATCCGTTCCTTGTGGATATCCAGGAGAAACCTAGATCGACAGCGATCGGCGAGGTGGCGCCCTTGGTCGAAACTCCAACGATCCCGGGTACGCCCCTCGAGGATCTCACGACAGACCACGATCCACTCACGTCCATGTACGAGGTTTCGCTGGATACGGCCCTGTCGAACGGAAGAAGGACCGTTGTCATCTTTGCAACCCCGGCATTCTGTACGTCCGCGGCCTGCGGCCCGATGCTCGAGCAGACCAAGACGATGGCAGTCCGGTATCCAGACGTCGATTTCCTCCATGTCGAGGTGTATGGAGGATTCAACGATCCTGGCTTCGCCCCCGACCCTGACCACCTCGTTCCTGCTGTCATTGCCTTCGGGTTGCCTTCCGAGCCCTGGGTATTCGTAATCGACGAACACGGGATCGTGACCGGCCGATTCGATGGAGTCCTCGGAGTGGGCGAGGTCGAAGCTCTCCTGGATATGTAGGGACCGGCCGATGAAGAGATCCGTCCAAACATTGGTGGCTGTCACGGTGCTTGCTGTGGGTGTTGCGGGATGCTCGGGGGTTCCGGATACCGAAGACGATGTCATCGGTATCGTCACGGAGGTGACAGGCGATCTGACACGAATTGAGAGCTTCGTCGTGCTCGATGCGAATGGGGATAGTCACAAGTTCGCGCCGGCTGAAGGTATGACCGTCATGGGGGCTCCTCCTTCACATCTTCGTGACCACGTTGTATCGGGTGAGCCCGTTCGGGTTGTCCATCATGAAGGTTCGAACGGCGAACTCATCGCCAACGACGTCTTGCACGCTCGAGATTGACGACCGATCGGGAAGCGAGGCATCAGCCGAGCTTGCGGTTGGAGGTTTCTACGCCGACCGGTCCGCCATATCCATGTGGATCAGCGTGTCTTCCTCGGCAATCGGTGGCCTGGCGAGCAGGTATGAGAGCCATACGATGAATCCGCCCGCGACAAGTCCGGTTGCGCCCGCAAGAGCAACCATCTCCACGACGCCCAGCGTGACCGTTCCTTCCTCGATGCTTCCGAATACCACAGCGCCGAGAGGGAATACCGCCATACCGATCACGGGGGCGATCACCATGCCGAGGGGAGCGATCACAGCGAGGGACGCGGATGCCGCATCAGGATCTATTGCCCTTGAGGCTGCCCTCGTCGCCACCGCAGCGACGAGCCCACCAAATGCACTTGCGAGAATCACTGTGATCCAGAGTGCGGATGCTGGAGCTGCGAACACAGGCACGACCCTCGTGTCATCAATGACGGCATCGACTGAAGGGACACCCCCTGTCGCACCGGTGTACAGCATCAGTGAGATAGCAAGTATGAGGCCCGTGAGGGCACCCACGACGAGGGCTGTCATGTAGCTCGGCTTCATGACAGCAAGTGTACCCGGTCTCATGAAACCAGGCCGCTAGCGATTGCAGATGTCCGGTGCGTAGATCCCAACAACCCGGTCGGCATCATCGTTACCTTCAACAGGACCCCACAAGAGGAGATTTCCCGATGTGGACCCCTCAACGAGGTACACATCGCCGAGCTTCGGATTGATGGCGAAGGACACCGTCTCACCCTTGTAGATCTCCTTGAGCTCCGCAACGGTGTCGCCGATCTTGAGACCGCTCAGCGTTTCGAGGGCGAATGCCTCGTGCGTGGCATCGCCAAAAGTGAGGTCCTGGCGGTATCCGTTGTAGATCTCCTGTCCGCCCTGCTTTGTCAATATGCCAGCGTATGTCCCAAAGAAGATGACTCGTTCGAGTTCCCCAGCGCAGACACCGTATCCATTGGTCGAGACCTGCCAGCCTGTGTCGTCGGTCGAGGGTCCGAGCGAGGCAACGTAACGGCCGATAGCGGTCTCGGCATCGGCTCCAAAGACGATGTCGGGGATGTCGTCGTCGTTGATGCGCATCCCGTTCGTGATCATCTTCAGCTTCTCGACAGGAATCGGTGGGTCGACAGGTGGATACGGATCGGTGTCAGGGATCGTAGTTGTCGCGATGGAGCCGTCCGATGTCGTGGTCGTCCCTGAGGCGTCCGATGTCGTGGTCGTCCCTGAGGCGTCCGATGTCGTGGTCGTCCCGATGGCCGTTCCTGAGTCGTCCGGTCTGAGGAGCTGAAAGACAGCAATTGACAACGCGATCAGCAGCAGCCCGATGAGCAGCCCGGTCAGTAGCGGTGAGCTCGGCGGTGGAGCTGGTGGTGTTGTCGGTGGCTCCATCGGGGGGAGCGGGTCATCATCAGAGATGTCGGTCAGATCGGCATACGGATCTGTCTATCCGGGTGGGTCCGAATATGGGTCCTGGGGCGTCGTCACTCAGTTCCTCGCAAAGGCTCGTGCCATTGTACGGCTTACTCG
>QMQC01000235.1 GCA_003648875.1 Actinomycetota bacterium | reverse complement strand
TCTCCTTCCCTCGTGCTCGGCGACGCCGCGTCCATCAGATCGGGGTTCGACTCCTCGATGTGGAGGCGCGGGCGCGACAGCTGGTCGTACTCGTTGTCGTCGATGATGGGTGCGTCGAGCACGTGATAGCGATGGTTGTGCTCGCGAAGCTCAGAAAGTAGCTCGCTGTATCGCTCTTCAACGGTCACGGAACCTCCGATGTCCTGTCACGCTACAGGACTGCTGTGACAGACGAACGGTCGTCGATGATGATGCCTCCACCGAGGACGAACTCGCCGACATACATGACAAGGGACTGCCCTGGGGCGGGACGAGGCTGTGGCTCAACGAAGGTGAACTCCCATCGGTCCCCCACCGCAACGATGTCTGCATCCACAGGCTCTGAGCGGTACCTGACCTTCACCCCAACCCGGTCACCGACCCCGGGAGCCCTGTCGGTGAAGCTCATCTCCGTCACGACGCATCGGGTGGTGAGCAGGTCCTCGTACGTGCCGATGGTGATCGTTTGTTTGGTCGGTTCGATGTCAAGGACGTACCTCGGGGACCCGACCGCAACGCCGAGCCCCTTGCGCTGCCCGATCGTGAAACCTGCCGTCCCTGCGTGCTCCCCGATCACGTTCCCATTCATGTCAAGCACCTCTCCGGGTGCACCAGCTCTGGGATGTCGCTCAGAGAGGAAGTCCCTGTAGTCCCCTGACGCCACGAAACAGATGTCCTGTGAATCCGGCTTCGATGCGGTGCGAAGGCCGAGCTGACCAGCACGGGCCCGCACCTCGGTCTTGGTCATCTCCCCGACAGGCAACCGGATCTTGGACAGCGCATACTGGTCGAGCATGTGCAACACATAGGACTGGTCCTTTGTTGCGTCCACTGCCTTTGCAAGCCTGTAGAGGTCGCCGTCCTCGACCACCCTTGCGTGGTGGCCCGTCACGAGGACGTCGCATCCCAACGCCTCCGTACGTTCCAGGAGCGCCGAGAATCGGACCATGCGATTGCATTCGATGCATGGATTCGGTGTGAGCCCGTTGAGGTAGCCGGCGGCGAACGGCTCGACGACCGCCTTGGTGAACTCCTCGACGTAGTCCAGCACGTAATAGGGGATGTCGAGTTGCGCTGCGACACGCCTTGCGTCCTCTGCGTCCGAGAGGGTGCAGCATCCCGCTGTCGGCATCGAACCGTCCGCGCCTTCCCATTGTTTGAGCGTCACGCCGATGACGTCGTATCCCTGTTCGAGCATCAGCGCTGCAGCAACAGAGCTGTCAACGCCTCCAGACATCGCAACGAGGGCGCGCATCAGAGTTCGGAGAGCACGTCGAGTACTGTCCTTGCGGCCCGCCAACCCACGCCCTGGTTCGTGTCCCAGCCGAAGCTGAAGCGGATACATTCTCCGGTCGCCTCGTCCGTGAACCCGATCGCACTGAGTACATGGCTCGGATCGACGGCACCTGACTGGCAGGCAGACCCCGCAGCGGCGGCGATCCCTGCCATGTCGAGTCTGATGAGGAGGTTCTCGGCAAGGACGCCAGGGAACCGGATGTGGCTGATATGGGGCAACCGATCCGCCCGACGGGCAGTGACGGTTGCACCGGGGAATCCTGCAACGATCGCAGACTCGAGGGCGTCACGTTCTGCTCGTGTCCTCTCACAGAACCCGGCACGATCCGACGCTGCGGCCTCCATGGCTGCAACCATGGCAACGATCCCTGCCACGTTGTACGTCCCTGCCCTCCTTCCTGCCTCCTGGCTCCCTCCATGGATCACCGGTTCGACGGGAACACCTGGTGCCACAGCAAGAAGTCCAACACCTTTCGGGCCACCGAACTTGTGCGAAGCGAGAGAGACGAGATCGGCCCCGGTCGCTTCGAGTGTGACTTCGTGTGAGTTGAATGCCTGGACGGCATCCGTGTGGACAACGACACCCGGATACGAGAGACGTGCTGCCTCGGCGATCTCACGAACGGGTTGGATGGTCCCGATCTCGTTGTTCGCCTCCATGACCGAGATGACAGCCAGTTGGGGTTCCTCGCCGGAGACGGCGTGGCCAACCGGCACCACACCTGATGACGAGACGGGGATCGTGTCAACGGTGTATCCAAAACGCGTGAGACTCTCGGCAGCTTTGAGCACGGCCTTGTGCTCGATGGCCGATACCGCGATCACCTTCCCTTCCGATGCAAGGGAGGCCCCTATGACAGCGAGATTGTCTGACTCGGTGCCAGAACCGGTGAAGATGATGTCGTGTGGCCGTTCCGTCCCAAGCAGTGACGCTGCGCGCTCCCTTGCGTCTTCGAGGGCGTTCTTGGCCTCGCGGGCCTCTGCGTGGAGCCCTGAGGCGTTTCGATCGAACCGTGCATAGGCGTCGTCGAGCGCTTCGAGCGCCACGGGACGGATCGTCGTCGTTGCCGCATGGTCGAGGTAGATCGTCATTCGGGTCCTATCACGTCGAGCAGGAACTCGGCAACGGACGATTCGTACCGTTCAGCATCGATGTTCCACAGGTCGGTGTGCCCACCCTGCTCGAATCGTTCAACGGCGACGAGTTCGGACAGCTCATCGGCGAAACGGGTGAAATGCTCCGCAGGTGTCACAGGGTCTTCAGCGCCGAACATCAACAACATCCTCACGTCGAACTGATCGGTCCGTTCCAGCTGGTTCAGCATGTCCCAGTCCACTCCGAACCGTACAGCCGCAAGACGCCTTCCGAGCCAGGAAATAATACGAGGGGTTCCTTTCTCGGATGCCCATCGCCTTGCAACGCCTTCGAGATCGAGGACCGGGGAATCGAAGATCACTGCTTTGACTGACGAGATGTTCGGTGACTCGTGGAGGAATGTCGAGACGATGCTCGCCCCGAACCCTGAGCCGAATACCACGAAGTCCGTAGCTCCTTTCCTTCCGGCGAGGGCAAGAGCGGCATCGAGGTCACGCCATTCCTCGAGCCCCCATAGCCTCATGCCCGATGGGCTCGGTGTTGCACCTATGTCGTTGCGGTACGTGATCGACAGGACGGGGAAGCCCTGTGCAACGAGACTCGGAATGATCCTCAGGGACTCCGTCAGTCGTTCGTTCCCCCTGCCGTGGACGAACACCACCCAGGTTCCCCGACGTCCGTCCACCAACCATGTCGGATGTGGTCCGATGTCTGCCGGAGTTCGTGGTTCCTCGAAACCGAGTCCGTGGGCCGCTGTCGGGTCGCCGTCGTATGCGTCGACGTCCAGCCGCGCCTGGTCCCCGACGGGGAAGTCTCCCACCAACGGCTCGCCTCCTCGCTCGACGGAGGTTTCGTCGACCCTGACGATCGTTGAGATCTGGGCGTAGACATCCTCGCCCTCGAGACCCCACAGACCCTGTCTCTCGGTATCGGACGTTCTGTCGATCACGACCCTGCCGGCTTCGTTGAACTGCACCGTCAACGGATATCCGGTCAGATTCGGGCGTGGGACGAGGAACTCTTCGCGAATGGCGTTCGAATGCATCCAGCCCGCAACGAACCACACGACGACGAAAACCCCGACAACGCCGAGCGCGACACGCGCCGTCCAGGTTGGGATTCGGCTGGCCATGACCGAAGCGTAGGACTGTCAGTGGCTACGCCGCGACCTCAGACTCCCGTGAACTCCGGTTTTTCCTTGGCAAGAAAGGCTGCCACACCGATCCGTGCGTCCTGGGATGCAAAGGCTCGTGCGAACTGCTCTGCTTCGATGGCGAGGCCTTCATCGAGGGACCGGTCGA
>QMQC01000234.1 GCA_003648875.1 Actinomycetota bacterium | reverse complement strand
TCCTGGTACGAGCGCCAGATACGGTCAACTCGTCCCGAGATGATGGTCGAGAATCGATCGGGGGTGTTCGGCTCGACGGTCGGCGGCACTTCGGCATCAGGTGTGAACACGATCGGTGCCTCGCGAGGCACCGGCACGGCGGCCGTTTCAACGATCCGTGCTGAGCTCATGAGCTGATCTGCCAGCCACGACACGTCCTCATCAGTGAAGATCACGATCCGGCCCGAATCGAGACGGGCAATCTCGTCGAGTGCAGGTTGCGGGTTCTCGCGATCGAACACGATGACAGGCGCTTTGAACACAGACGCTGCGGTTTCGCTTATCTCGAGCGCGTGCATGTCCGCGCTCGAGATCACGAAGGTGATGGTGGCCCCGTTGTTGTGATTGGCCTGGGACAGCATGATCGAAGTCGCGCTAGGGTCGCTGGGTAGCCATTCATACTCGATCTTGCGCGACCGCCTCAGAGACTTGTATGGGTCGATTGGATGGCCTGATCGATTTCGAAGCTCGAAGTGTATGTGCGGAACGGTGTGTTCCGAATTGCCGCTGTCACCGATCCAACCGATCAGCTGACCCGCATCAACCTGCGTTCCGACCTCGATACCCGGCGCTGGACATGGGTGACCGATCTCATCCGTGCCGGGGATGTCGTTGTTGAGGTGCAGATAGCGGGTTTCCCAACGATCCCTTGAACGAATCCGGATCGAACAGCCAGGGTTTCCTTCGTTGTAGGTGACCCTTGTGACTGTCCCTGCGTGGGCTGCCACAACGGGGAGACCCTTCCATTCATAGGTGAGGATGTCAACGCCGTGGTGTTCCCTCGTGCAGTTGTCCCTGCAGTCACCGAATCCGGACCAGTATTTCGTGACGCCCACGACGGGAAAGACCAGCTTGCGAACGACGTCGTACCGCTTCACAGGAGTGAACGTCGGTTCTGCCGATCTGGCGGGCGCGGGCATTGCTGCGATCACGAGAATCGCAGCCATTGCAGCAAGAAGCACACTCCGCACATAGGTCGTTCGGCCCATAGGGAGGATTTCGGCCGGTTCTGTCCATTACTGAAGCCAATAACCGAAACAGATACCAGATGCCAGAAGCCAGATCGGTCGCTGCGCTCCCCTCCAGAACGCTTCGTCTGGTATCTGGTGTCTGGCATCTGATCCATCTGGCTTCTGGTGTCTGGCCTTCGGCTATCGTCGCCCATCATGGAGAGATCAATCGGAATCGGGCTTCTTGGGGCAGGAACTGTTGGCGGAACGCTGGTGTCAAGGCTCATCGGTGAAGTCGACGCAATCGCTGCAAAGACGGGCCTGACGTTCGACGTGCGCAAGGTGGGTGTCCGAAACCTCGATCGGGACCGTCCATTCCAAGTGACAGAAGGACTTCTCACCGACAGGCTCGTCGAGGTCATCGAGGATCCGACGGTGGAACTCGTCGTCGAGGTCATGGGCGGCCTCGATCCAGCCGGAGATCTCATCCTTGCAGCGCTTGACGCAGGCAAGCCGGTTGTATCTGCGAACAAGGAACTCATCGCTGCTCGCGGTCCCGAACTCATCGCCGCAGCCGAGCGATCCGGTGTTCCCCTTCTGTTCGAGGCTGCGGTTGGCGGGGCGATCCCGATCATCCGGCCTCTGTCTGAAACCCTCGCCGGGGAGAAGATCGACCGCGTTGTCGGAATCGTCAATGGAACGACGAACTTCATCCTCACAAAGATGAGCGAGCACGGAACGACCTATATCGATGCACTCGGACAGGCCCAAGATCTTGGATATGCCGAGCCGGATCCGACCGCTGATGTCTCCGGGGAGGACGCTGCGGCGAAAGCGGCGATTCTTGCATCACTTGCGTTCGGCACGTGGGTTGGCATCGGCGATGTCTACTACGAAGGAATCGAAGAGGTGACCGCTGTAGACATCAGTTTTGCCGCTGAGTTCGGATATGCCGTCAAACTCGTGGGTGTTTGTGAGCGCACTGATGCAGGTGTCAACGCAAGGGTGCATCCAGCGATGATCCCTGTTGAACATCCGCTTGCATCGATCCGAGGTGCAACCAACGCCATCTTCATCGAGGGGCCGGCCATAGACTCGCTGCTCTTCGCTGGACCTGGTGCAGGGGGTGATCCCACCGCAACCGCTGTTCTCGGGGACATGATCGATGCCGCAAGAGAGACGTTGGCCGGTGCCCAGGTGGCACCGCGGATCAGGTTCTCACCTGGCGAGATCATCGACTTCAGCGACATCAGCACCGAGTGGTACATGCGACTCCTCGTGGACGACAAGCCCGGGGTACTCGGGAAGATCGCAACCGGATTCGGGGACGCTGGTGTTTCGATCAGATCGGTGTGGCAGGAAGGCGGAGAGCTGGAGGCTTCATTGATCGTTGTCACCCATCCGGCGGCCGAGCGGGCCCAGCGAGAAGCCCTCAGTTCGCTTCGCGCGATAGACGAGGTGATCGATGTCGGCTCGGTGATCCGCGTGCTGGGCGACGGCAAATGACCTGGCGAGGCGTGATCGAGGAGCATCGAGACCACCTCCCCGTCTCGGACGACACGCCGGTCGTCACACTTCTTGAAGGAGGAACTCCGCTCATCCCTGCACCACACATCTCGAACATCGTTCGACGTGATGTGTATCTCAAATTCGAGGGTATGAACCCGACGGGTTCCTTCAAGGACCGCGGCATGACCCTCGCGGTTTCCAAGGCGGTTGAGGCCGGCGCAATAGCGGTCGCTTGTGCGTCGACAGGGAACACCTCCGCCTCTGCCGCCGCCTATGCAGCTCGGGCGGGGATCGAGTGCATCGTCGTTCTCCCCGCAGGGAAGATCGCTGCAGGCAAACTCGCCCAGGCCGTTGCTCACGGCGCAAGGATCGTTCCGATCGATGGGAACTTCGATGACGCTCTTCGCATCGTGCGTGACCTCACCGAGGATCTCGACGTAGCACTCGTGAACTCTGTCAATCCCTTTCGCATCGAGGCGCAGAAGACCGCGGCCTTTGAGGTCATATCGGATCTCGGCGATGCGCCTGCGGTCCACGCCCTGCCTGTCGGCAACGCAGGGAACATCACCGCATACTGGAAGGGCTATGGCGAGGTTGGAGCCAAGCCAGCCATGTGGGGTTTCCAGGCAGCAGGAGCAGCACCGATCGTATTCGGCGAGATATTCGATGAACCTGAAACGATCGCAACGGCGATCCGGATTGGCAACCCCGCATCGTGGGATGGCGCGGTCGCCGCCAGGGATGAATCCGGTGGGCGCATCGAGGCCGTGACCGACGATGAGATCCTCGCTGCCTATCGTTTGCTGTCACAGAGCGTCGGTGTGTTCTGTGAGCCGGCGTCTGCTGCTGGCGTTGCGGGCATCCTCAAATTCAAGGACGATCTTCCCGAGGGACCTGTTGTCTGCACAATCACGGGCCACGGCCTGAAGGATCCCGATACCGCTGTGCGAGGACTCGAGTTGCCTCGATCCGTGAGGGCCGACCTCGCTGCCGTCACGAAGGCCTTTGGATTGGGGTAGCCGATCGCTTCGCCTGTGGCTCCGCTTTCCGGGCGGTCGTTACGCTCTCTGTCCGATGTCCGAGGTCCGGATCGGTCGCTACGCTCCCTTTCCGAAGTCCGAAGTCCGAGGCCCGCAGTCCGCTGGAGCGGATGCCGGATGCCGGACTGCGGATGCCGCGTGCCGTACTTGTGTCACTGTCTCCATCTACTCTGTTGTTGTGGCTCAAACGTGTGAGG
>QMQC01000233.1 GCA_003648875.1 Actinomycetota bacterium | reverse complement strand
TGTATCACATCGTGTACGAATCGTATACACCTCCGTTGACGATCGATCAGGGGCTGATGGGACGGTCCTCTTGTACGGTCGCAAACCAGTCGTGCAGTCGCCGGAACCCCTCTGAGAGACTCACGGCGGGTGACCACCCGAGGGCCTCCCTGGTTTCGCGCTGGTCGAACCAGTGTGCGGTTCCGAGCTGCTCTGCGAGAAAGCTCGTCATCGGCGGTTCGTCGTCCGTCGCCCGTCGATCCCAGATCTTCTCAACGACTCGCCCACCGACACGCGCAGCCACATACGGCACCTTGATCCGGGGTGGCTCGAGACCGGCAGCCATGACGATCCTGCTCAACATCTCACGCACCGGTCGGGGTTGGCCATTGGTGACTACGAACACCCTGCCTCCGAGCAGCGGGGCCCGATCAAGGCCAGCAACGAGGGCATCTGCGGCGTTGTCGATGTAGGTCGTGTCGATCAACGCGGCTCCCGATCCGACGATGGCAAGCCTTCCGGCTCTTGCCCGACTCACGATGCGCCCGACGAGCTGCGTGTCTCCTGGCCCCCAGATGAGATGTGGTCTGACGGAAACGACCGACATCTCGGACGAGTTCGCGCCGAGGGCCACCATCTCAGCCTCAGCCTTGCTCCTGGCATAGTGACCTCGGGCGGCAATCGGATCAGCCGGATCGGCGGGAGCCCCCACCAGGGACGCACCGCCATGGGCGACCGATGGGGACGAAACCTGGACGACCCGCTCGACACCTGCCGCTCGGGCGGCATCTATGACGTTCTGCGTGCCGCGGATATTCGTCTCTTCGAACTGCCTCCACGATCCGGTCATCGCGACATGCCCGGCAACGTGGATGACTGCCTGAACTCCGACAACTGCTTGAGCCACTGCTTCCTTGTCAGCAACGTCACCGAGGTGCTCGGTGACTCCGAGGCCGCTCGCTCGACGTTGGAACGAGGTCACATCGTCGCCTCGATCGACCCGCCGGGCAACGAGTGGCCGACCCAGAAGACTCGATGCGCCGGTGCCGAGAACCCTCATATCCGGCCCATCCGGCCACCGGAGAGAACTCTCTCTGCCCATCTGGCGATGCGGGTGCGGTCGATCTTCGAGTTGTGCCGCTTGTCGACCGGGAGCGACGGAACCCTCAACACGGCAGCCACATCGACATCGCCCGCTTCCGCCCTGACACGATCTGCCAGTTCCTCATCCGCGACACCGGGGCGTCCGGCACCAGAAGTCGGGACGATCACCACGACCACCTGCTGTGCACCCCGAGGCCCGACACCGATCACAGCGACGAGTGCAACGTCCGGTAGGGTCCCGACGGCGTGCTCGATCCCCACTGGTGTCACCGGACCCGAGGCCGTGGTCACGACGTGGCCGATCCTACCTTGGATCCAGAGCCGTCCATCAGCGTCGATGTGTCCGACGTCTCCGCTGCGATGCCAGCCCTCCGGCTGGGATGCTGTGTGGCTGGTCACCCAGAGCTTGTCGTAGCCGTGTCGCATGTGCGGCGTGCGGATGCACACTTCCCCAACAACACCGTGATCGATGGTGAGCGCACCCGTCGGTTCACCATTTGGGTCGAGTGCACTGATCGCGACCTCGACGTCAGGCACAGGACTCCCGACACAGACGCCGTCGCCCATCCCCGCGTCCTCGATTTCGCCCAGGTCGATGTCTGCAACGGGCATGACCTCTGTCATGCCATAAGGGGTGTGAGCCTCAGCGTTCGGCATGAGCTTGACGGCTGCTCGCAGCACGAGCGCTGGGACAGGGGCGCCTGCCGACATCAATAGCCGCACACCGTCCATATCGGTCGCCTGATCGGCAGGTATGCCTCCGGCAGTTGCCGTGATGTTTCCCAGAGCGGCCGGCGAGGCGAAGACAAGGGTTGCCTTGACGGCATGTACCGCATCAGACAAGGCGCGGGCCGTGAGGCTGGCAGGCGACGTCACCTTCATGTCGGGAACCGCCGAGGGGAGCCCCATCAATGTGCCTGCCAGTGCAAATGGCCCGAACGCGGCGACAAGGCTGTCACTGAGTCCGATTCGGTACAGATCAACGATGGCGTCACGTTGGGCCTCGAGCTGGTGGTGGAGGTACACCACGCCTTTCGCTGGTCCCGTCGCCCCCGACGTGAACCCGATCGCGGCAATATCGGTTGACATGGGTGTCGGAGGCTTCTGCTGCCCTTCGCCTCGGCTACGGATTTCATCGAGAGTCGCAGCTACGCGAAGCAAGCGAGTTCGAGTAGGGGGAAGCTTTGTCGTTGAGATCCGGATGCCCGGCCAACCAAGCGTGCGTGCAGCCGCCAGGGCTTTGGGAATCCCGATGAGATACGCAGGGTTCGCGCTCGCCATGGCACGACCCATGCCGGGGATCCCGAGTCCGGCATCGGCAAGGACAACGACCGCCCCGATCCTCCACGCGGCAAAGACGCACACGGCAAGATCGATCCCGGGTGGCACCATGAGCGCGATCCGATCACCCTTGACCACGCCGAGATCCACGAGACCGGCGGAAGTTCGCACAACCACAGATTGGAGCTCAGCGAAAGTGATGGATACTTTCTCTCCTTCGGGCCCCATCTCGACGATTGCTACATCGTCGTCGCTTGCTCGACGATCAAGCGCAGCCCATAGGGGCTCTCGCTCTTCGATCGGCGGCGCAAGTTTCGCGGGGTTCTCAAGTTGATCGACCCACGGGAACACCGCAGAAGCGATGTCGGCATCCTCCGGCAGCAGGTGACCTGAGCCGATGAAGCGATGGATCACTGCCGTCGGAAGCCGTCCGGCCAGGTCGCGGAGATAGAGATCTGAGAACACCGGGTCGCTCGGACCCCAGAGAAGGAGTACAGGCACCTCGGCGAACTGCTCAAGATCAGCGGCGATCTCTTCCAGCGTTTGATGGCTGGGATGGTCCTCACTCAGGGGGATGTCTTCAACAAACGTGGCGATTGCTGATCGGCGGCCCGGATTGCGATATGGAGCCTCGTACGCGTCCCTGATCGATTTCCGGAGACGGGGCCGGGCGAGCGCCATTGTCCCGCGAATGAACGTCGGCGATGTCTCACACACGCCCTTGAGGACTCCGCGGACACGAACCATCCGGATCAGCGATGGTGCGCGCGAGCCCTTCGGTTGGTGAACGGCAGTGTTCATCAGAACGATCCCAGCAATCTGTTCTCGATTGCGTTGTGCCCAGCCGAGAGATATGGGACCACCCCAGTCATGGCCGACAGTCACGACCGGTCCTGTCAAGCCGATCTCATCGGTCAGGGCGCTGAGGTCGTCGATACGCTGCTTCAGGCGGCGGGTGGTTCCCGTGCGCTCGGAAAACCCCATGTCGAGATGATCGATCGCAATAACGCGAACATCATCAGGAGCCGAGACGATCAGGTCGCGCCAAAGGTATGACCAGGTCGGGTTTCCGTGGACGCAGAGCAACGTCAGTCTGGGATTTCCGACCTGATTGTCAAGCACGTGCCACGTTCGGCCGGTATCGAGTCCTGGGGTTGCGATCAGGCGCGACCATTTCGGGTCGAGACCTGGGAGGCCACTCGGTGGGAGCGCGGCCGGCGAAGCCGACGCGAATGTCACCAGATCAGTTCCATCGCCGACGCGTTAAGGCCCGATCCGATCCCGAGCAACAGCACCTGTTCCCCAGGCACGCGCGACTCAGATTCGAGCGACAGCGTTATCGCGATCGGCGCCCGGCCACCGTTGCCGGGCAACGGG
>QMQC01000232.1 GCA_003648875.1 Actinomycetota bacterium | reverse complement strand
GGTGGCCTGACGATGGCGTTCGTCGCCGCCATTGGGATGGTCGCTACTCTTGATCGCCGACTCATAATTTCTCCGTGGTTGAGCCTCGGATTTCTCATGTTGGTGTGGGTGCCTGTTGTGTACGGGTACATCAGCGCATCCGAGGATGTGCCTGATGGATCTCCTCCTCCCGTCAAGGGCGAGCGGGACCTCATCTCTGGTCTCGTCACCGGACTCCTTTCAGGGTTGTTCTTCTCCTTCTTCATCGTCATCATCGACACGTTCTATCTCAGGGACATCTTCAGGAATCTCAGTCCACAGCTCGTCGAGCTGCTCACGTTCGGGCGAAGTATCGGCGTTGCGTCACTGCTCTGGATCGTCGGTTCCGGTCTTCTTGGACTCGTTGGCGGTGCTCTCAAGGTGGTCCCCCGCAAGGTGCGGAGTGCGCTGAGCGCAGCGGCAGTCGGTGTGCTTGGCTTTGCGCTACTCGAGATCATTGTCACCGATATCACCCAGGGCCTCCACATCGACTTCCTCTCGGACTGGATCTACGCCCTCAACGGTGGGCTCACCACGCTCTCGGCAGGTCTTGTCGCACTGCTGTCCGGTGCCATGGGGTGGCGCTCTGATCAGCGGACATTGGCTGAAAGGCGGCTTGAGCGGATGAACCTCGAACCAGAGGACCTCTTCCGCAAGAACGTGACTGCTGCCGTCATCACGATTCTCGCGGTCATCTTCCTTCCGATGATCCTTGGCAGCCTCACGAACGAGCTTCTTGCCAATGTTGGGCTCTTCGTGCTGATGGGCCTTGGATTGAACATCGTCGTTGGTTCCGCAGGGTTACTCGACCTCGGCTATGTCGCCTTCTTTGCTGTTGGGGCATACACAACAGCCATCCTTACCTCGAGGCTCTCTCCTTTCTGGGCACCCGAGTTGACATTGGACTTCCTGTCATGGGAGGGCTGGGCGATCATGGGCATCGTGACCGTGGCGGCCATGGTTGCAGGCATTCTTGTCGGCACGCCTGTGATCAGGTTGAGAGGTGACTACCTGGCCATCGTCACGCTTGGCTTTGGTGAGATCACAAGGATCCTCTTCCTTTCTGACTGGCTCGCTCCCATCTTCGGCGGGGCACAGGGCATCACGAACATCCCGTCCGCGGCGGCAGGTCCGGTGGTCATAAGGGGAACGCGCTCGCGAGCCATGTTCTACGTCGTGTCGGTGTTCGTGGGTCTCGGAATCTACGTTGCGTGGAGGATTCAGAAGTCAAGGACGGGGCGCGCCTGGACTGCACTTCGTGAGGATGAGGACGTGGCGGAGGCGATGGGGATCAACACCACCGCGGTGAAACTCATGGCCTTCGTCATGGGCGCGATCTTTGCAGCGTATGCAGGGATGATCTTCGCTATCAAGGTTGGCGCGATCTTCCCCAACTCCTTCAAGCTCCTCGTCTCGATCATCATTCTCGTCGTCGTGATCGTTGGTGGAATGGGATCGATTCCTGGTGTGATCGTTGGTGCCGTAGTCCTTATTGGAGTGCTCGGCGGACCAACCCAGCCCGGGCTTCTCCAGGAGTTCGGAGAGTTCAAGCTCCTCGTATACGGAGCGCTGCTTGTTGTCATGATGCTCAAGCGGCCTGAGGGGCTGTGGCCTTCATTACGTCGACAACGCGAATTGCGTCATGAGGAGATGAGCCAGGATGCATGGTTGATGGCGGAGGTCGCCCAGGACGAGGAAGGTGATTCCTGATGCCTGTGCTCGAGGTCACGAATCTGATGAAGGACTTCGGCGGAGTACAAGCCCTTGACGGTGTCGAATTCCACGTCGACAAAGGTGAGATCGTCTCGGTCATCGGACCAAACGGTGCTGGGAAGACTTCATTCTTCAACACCATTACCGGGTACTTCTCTCCCGACGAAGGCCAGATACTGTTCAACGGCGTCAACATCGTTGGTCATCAGCCGCACGAGATCACAGAACTTGGGATCGCTCGTACGTTCCAGAACGTCCGTCTCTTCCCGAATATGACCGTCCTTGAGAACATAATGGTCGCCCAGCACTGCAGAACCACGACGGGGATCTTCGGCACCTTGCTCAACACGCCTTCTTTCCGCAAGGAGGAGCGGGAGATCGAAGAGCGCGCAAAGGAAGTTCTCTCGTTCTTCGGTCAGCGACTCAAAGGGTATCGATGGGACCAGCCTGCCTATGTGCTCTCGTATGCAAACAGACGAAGACTTGAGATCGCTCGGGCAATGGCAACGATGCCAGAGCTGATCCTCCTCGATGAACCGACCGCAGGCATGAACCCTCGTGAAACGGCGGAACTCACAGACCTGATACGGCAACTGCGTGACGACAGGGGGTACACGGTGGTATTGATCGAACACGAGATGCGTGTCGTCAGAGATGTGTCCGATCGCGTCGTGGTGCTTGACCATGGTGTGAAGATCGCCGAGGGCGATTACGGGACGATCTCTCAGGATCCCGATGTGATCGAGGCTTATCTCGGTCGACCCGCGGGGACAGAGAATGCGTAGCGAGACCCCTGTCCTGGAGTTCCGCGGTGTAAACATCCACTACGGCCCCGTGCATGTGCTCAAGGACATCGATCTCGCGATCAACGCTGGTGAGCTGGTCTGTCTCCTCGGCGGCAACGCCTCGGGGAAGACCACGACCCTCAAGACGATCCTCGGGATGGTGCGCCCGTCGTCTGGTGAGGTGCTCATGGACGGGGAGATCGTCACGACAGACACCACTGCAGAGATCGTTTCGCGAGGCGTGACCATGGTTCCTGAGAACAGGCGCCTGTTCAAGCGGATGACCGTTCGCGAGAACCTCGAGATCGGCGCCTATCTGCGTACTGACAGGGATTCACTCGATGCGGACATGGACCACATCTTTGAGATGTTCCCGCGGGTCAAGGAACGAATCAATCAGAAAGCTGGCACCCTCTCGGGGGGCGAACAGCAGATGGTTGCCGTCGGGAGGGCGCTGATGGCGAAACCGAAGGTGCTTCTCATGGACGAGCCGTCGATGGGCCTGGCTCCGGTGCTTGTGCAGCAGAACTTCGAGATCATCGAGCAGATCAACGACGACGGAGTGACCGTGTTCATGGTTGAACAGAACGCAAACATGGCACTCTCGATCGCCGACAGGGGGTACGTGCTTCTCACGGGAAGCATCGTCCTGGCGGACACGGCTGCCAACCTCCTGGCAAACGAGGACCTCAGGAAGGCATACCTCGGAGAAGCCGAGTAGCGCTTGATTGGAGCCACTGTGAGCAGCAGATCTGCTGACATCGTCATCATCGGGGGCGGCATCATCGGGATGTCGATCGCCTTCCAGATTGCCAGACGATCAAAGATGTCTGTAGTTGTGCTCGAGAAGGGGAGCAGCCTGGGCGAGGGGTCAACAGGGGGATCGTCCGCGATCACGCGTCAGCGGTACACGAGGACGGAGAGCGTCCGCATCGCACGCGATGGCAATGTGGTCTGGCGGAACTGGTCCGAGTACACAGGATTGAAGGACCCTGTCGGTCGCTTCCACGATATCGGCGTGTTGTGGATGATGGGTGAGAACGCTGGCGAGGTCGCGTCCGACCGCGATCGGCTGGTGGTCGAAGGAATCGATGCTGTGATGGTCGATGCGGCCGAATTGTTCACGCTGTATCCGGGCTTGTCCGCATGCATGGTTCCGTTCGATCTCACCGGGGAGGTTGAGCACGAATGCGCCGATGGCGATGCTTTCCTGATCGAACGCGACACGGGATTCTTCGACGCGACCGGTGCGCTG
>QMQC01000231.1 GCA_003648875.1 Actinomycetota bacterium | reverse complement strand
TCGTCGATGATCAGCTGGCTTGAAGCGAGATAGGACGCGAAGAAACCGAACACCGCCGTCTGGGCAAAGGTCAGACCCATCGTGAAACGATTGCGGAGCACGGCCCTGGTCGCTTCCATCAGAGGACCGGCATTGAGCGGAAGTCGTCGATCCCGGGGGAGGGTCCCTGGCAGTCTCATCGACCACAGACCGACGCCGATCCCGAAGATAGCGATACTCCAGAAGATCAGCTGCCACGTCGTCAGGGCGAGAATGAGAGATCCGAGGGTCGGTGCCACAACGGGAACAACGATGAACACGGCCATGATGTACGACATGACCTTGGCCATCGTCTGGCCCTCGTATGCATCCCTCACTATGCCGTGGGCGACGACACGGGGCCCGGCCGCACCGATGCCCCCGAGGAGTCGAAAGAGAAACAGTGCTTCGAGGCTTGGTGCGAAGGCGGCGCCGATCGAGCTTGCGATATACACGGCGAGTCCGGCGTAGAGGACGCGCTTGCGTCCGAGTGCATCCGAGAGCGGCCCCCAGATCGGTTGTCCAATGGCGAGACCGAAAAGAAAGAACGTGACGATCGGTGCCATGGCGTTGGAGTCTGCAGCGAGATCGAAGTGCGAACGCATGTCGCCAAACGCCGGAAGCATCATGTCGATCGCAAGGGCGACTAAAGCCATGATCATCGAGACCAGCATCGTGAATTCGAGACGGCCCAGACGTGACTCGATCGTGTCCCTTGCAGCGTTCATGGATCAGTCGGTGACCCGGGAAGGGGTGCATACGTGACACCCATCTCTCGCATGGATGCCGTGGCCAGGTGCTCTGAATCCTGCGGCTCCTGTAGCGAGAGCGCGCACCCATTCCATGAAGACAAATCGAGGTGTGACCATCCGGTAAAGGTATCAGTGAACAGGGAACAGGGCTCCGTGGGGCGCTGCAAAGACATATCCTTAATTCCCTAGACAGGAACTAGGCAATAGGTCGAAAGTGCGTTATCATCATGGCAGACCAGAAACCGAGCTTGTGAAAGATTTCACAAGCTCTCGAAGGAAGAGAGAATATGATGGCAGATCGACTCCGAAGACTCGGAATCGTGATGGCAGTATTGGGATTGATCTTCTCGTTTGCAGGGATCTATGCCTTCACTCAAGTACAAGCCGGGTATGACTCGCTCGGGGCTTTCAGCGCGGCACAGAACGTCGAGCTGAGCTACAACGACGATGGAGAGCTGGTGGACAGAGGCACCACAGAGGGTGCCGTCGCGATCATGTCGCTACTCGAGGACGACTGGGGATACCCAGTGAAGCAGTCCGAGCTTGACTCGAATGATCCGCTTGTCAACACAGCCACCGAGTACATGTACCAGATGGCAGTCATCGGTTATCACATACTCCATGGCACACAGACTGTCGTGCTGGACGAAGCTGTCGAGTACAACGGTGAAGTGTTCTCAGCAGGCTCGTATGACGCAGTTATCAACGAGATTGGCAGCCCAGAGCGCGTTGCAGCAGGTCTCGGCGGATACTGGACCGACTTCAACCGCAGCCACCCGATCGAGGGAGCTGCCCGTGCGCAGGCCTGGAGCGGGACTGCTCATGGCCTGTTCGGTGAACTCGGTGTAGGCGTGGTTACGGCGTCAACCCTCCAACTCGGTTTGGGTGTCAGCGTCCTGATCATCGGTCTCGGCCTGACGATCATGCTTCTCGGTGTCGGTCTCTTCTGGACCGGCAAGGGCAAGGAAGGCGACATGTACGCAGTGATCGCCGACAGCACACAGAAGCCTGAGCCTGCAATCATCTAGCAAGATCCGAATACATACATGAAGAGAAGGGGCCCCGAACGGGGCCCCTTCTCTTCATGCCCACTATGTGGTGGCTTCCACCCATGCGGGCTCCAGATGCGTAAGAATGGTGAGCAATGACGACACTGCATGTGCTCGATGGCACCTACGAGCTGTTCCGGAACCATTTTGGGGCGCCACCCCGCCAGACACCGGAGGGTTGGGAGATCGGAGCAGTTGCCGGGTTGATGTCTTCGACCTTGGCGTTGCTTGAGGGCGGTGACGTGTCCCACCTCGGCGCGGCATTCGATTCAGTGATCGAGTCGTTCCGCAACGACATGTTTGACGGTTACAAGACTGGTGAGGGCACACCGCCTGAGCTGTATGCGCAGTTTCCCGTTGCCGAGCGAGCCATGGAGGCGATGGGTGTGATCGTGTGGTCAATGATCGAGCATGAGGCGGATGACGGTCTTGCATCCGCCGCCATCAAGTTCGTCGACGAGGTGGACCGTGTCGTCATCATGAGTCCTGACAAGGACATGACCCAGCTCTTTGGAGACCCGAAGATCATTGGCTACGACCGACGCAGGGGTGCGTTCATCGATGCGGACGGAACACGGGAGAAGTTCGGGGTATCGCCCGAGTCGATACCTGACTATCTGGGTCTCGTCGGCGATCCGGCGGATGGCATCCCCGGGCTCCCCGGCTGGGGTGCCAAATCGTCCGGGGCGCTCCTCGCGAGGTATGTCCACGTCGATGCGATACCAGCATCCGAAGAGGATTGGGATGTGAGTGTGCGAAGCGCGGTCAAGCTGGCCGAGACGCTCCGCGATCGGCTGGAGGACGCCATCTTGTATCGAGACCTCGCAACGCTTCGTACGACCGCAGATATCCCTCAGACGCTCGCCGAGCTCGAATGGACGGGTGTTCGCCGCGGTGACTATGAGGCCCTCTGTGACGAACTGGGATTCACCGGCCTGAGAGCTCGTCCGACGCGCTGGCACGGAGAGGACTGACGAAAGAGTCCTGTGCTCGGTCACGGCGCGCACATTGCCCAACTGTCGCTTCGCTGGTACGGGCTCCATACAAACCCGGTTTGTGGTGGAATAGCGCAATGTCTGTGATCGAGGTCAAGCAACTCGTCAAGCACTACGGCGATGTCAGGGCAGTTGACGGTGTTGATCTATCTGTTTCGGCCGGTGAGGTGTTCGCGTTGCTTGGCCCAAATGGCGCAGGCAAGTCCACGGCAGTCGAGATCCTTGAGGGCTATCGCTCCAAGACATCTGGATCCGTGTCGGTACTCGGACACGACCCGGCCAAGGCAGGGCGGGCCTACAGAGAGCGCATCGGCATCGTGCTCCAGGAGACCGCGGTTGAGGAGCAGCTAACGGTCGAAGAGGCGATCGATCTGTATGGCTCGATGTATCCGAACAGACGCCGCACCGGCGAACTCATCGAACTCGTCGGCTTGGAGGAGAAGACGAATTCGCGGATCAAGACGCTGTCGGGTGGGCAACGACGAAGGCTTGAGCTGGCGCTTGGCATCGTTGGCGACCCGGAGCTCATCTTTCTCGATGAACCGACGACAGGTTTCGATCCCTCGGCACGACGTCAGGCTTGGTCCATCGTCGAGAACCTCACCTCCCTCGGAAAGACGGTCCTGCTGACCACCCACTACATGGACGAGGCGCAGTACCTCGCGGACCGCGTCGCGGTGATAGCCAGGGGCAAGATTGTCGCCGAGGGAACCCCAGACACACTTGGTGGGAGAGAGACGGCAAAGACGTTGATCACTTTCCAGTCGAACGATCAGTCGATCGATGGTTTGCCGTCGGACGATGTTTCACTCTCGGAGAATGGTCGTGTCACAGTTCGCTCGGCGAACCCGACAAGTGACCTCTATCGGATCACGGGTTGGGCCATCGACCACGGCGTAGAACTCGCAGGACTCAGCGTGAGCCGTCCTTCTCTCGAGGACGTCTACCTCGAACTCACGGGGGAGAAAGCCGATGTCTGAGC
>QMQC01000230.1 GCA_003648875.1 Actinomycetota bacterium | reverse complement strand
GTTCTCTGCGAGGGTGGCCACAATCCGCACAACGCTGTCTTCCACCATCGATGATCGGTTTGGACTTCATCAGGAATCGTCCTCGGAGGTGTTGGTGATCAAGAATTGCTCCCTCTGGAGTGAGGAATCGTTCAGCCGAAGCTAATCGTTGGTCCGCTCTTGGTCGTGTCGTTCTCGTGCTTCCTTGCGTCTGAGGTCGGCCTTCTTACGCTCTTCCTTACGCTCACGCTCTGCCTGCTCGTTGGCTTCCTTGCGTTCCCGCTCGTAGCGTTCAGCACTCTCTCGATCAGTCTCCACGCCACACTCCGATACTCGAACGCCTACGTTTCGTCACCCCTACGGTACAGCACCGTGGAGAGTCGCCTTCACGAGCAGCGGACTCGATCATCGGCACTGCCACTGCCCACATCCCCCCGCACAAGACGGCTTTGAATTCAGGTGGTCGTACTCAGTCCTGATCTGATCCAGAGTGTGCGCCCGCCGGAACCACTACGAGGCCTCCTACTAGCCCAAAGACGAGAAGAAGACCGCCCATTCCTAGTGCGAGAATCAACCCGACAATCATCGCTGCGTTTCTGTGTCCCAGTGGCGCCTCCTCGCTCCGTAGTGGCGAGACCAGAAGTTGGCGTTCGCCCTCAAAACTCACGCCCATAGCGGTTCAGTGCCATGCTGGGGGTGCCTGGCGGGTTGGTTCTCCTTAACGGTGCCCACACCTATGCGCCCCCTGCAGATCGAACGTGTTGGCTGCGATTTCAGGTGGCCGATGCAACGCCTTTGTTGAGGCGGCTGATCGCTTCATCGATCACGGCGGGTTCGGCTGCGATCGACATTCGGGCGAACCCTGCACCTTCTCTTCCGAACCAGTGGCCGGGACTCAGAGCAAGTCCAGCAGCGGTGAGCCAGTGCGTTAGCTGTGGCACATCGAGCCCGAGCTGTCGGAGATCGAGCCATGACAGGTACGTGGCCTGTTGGGGCATCACTCTGATCGCTTCATCAAGTCCTGCGTTCAGCCTCGAAATGTTCGAGGTGATCAGGTCGAGTAGATCGTCGAGCCACTCGCCACCCTCTCGATACGCCGTTTCGAAAGCAGCTGTGGCAAAGACGTTGTTGCGGGTGAGGTGCAAGCGGCGGCTGGCAGCCTTGAATTGGGTTGCAACATCGTCGTTGTCCGTTACGAGAAGCGTGTCGCAGACGCCAGCGAGACCAAACGTCTTGATGGGTCCGTGAGTCGATGCCCATATCACGTCGGTCGCCTTGGCCGCCTCGGCGAACGGGACGAAGGTATTGGGCGGAAGGACAAGATCCGCATGTATCTCGTCTGCAATGACTGCGACGCCGTTGTCGGCACAGATGCGAGCGACCGAGCGAAGCTCCTGTTTCGACCACAATCTTCCGACCGGGTTGTGCGGATTGCACAGGATCATCACCCGCACGGACGGCTCAGATGTCGACTCTTCCAGCCCGTCGATGTCCATCTGATAGCCGTCATCGCCGAGAACAAGGGGATTGCGAACCACGGTACGTCCCGCAGCGGCGATCAAGGGTTTGAAGTCAGTGAACACAGGGGGCTGAATGATCACGCCATCGCCCTCATCCGTCAGCTCATTGACCAGGACAGCAATGGATGAGCCAACGCTCGGACTGACAGTCGCGGAGAGTCCTTCGCCGCTCCATCCGTGCCGACTCGCCATCCAATCCCAGAAAGCAGTCTGCACGCTGTTGGGTCGAGTTTCGTATCCATACCAACCGACGCTCGCACGCTGCTCAATCGCCGACCGAATTGGTTCGGCGAGCGGCACATACGGTTCAGCGATCCACAGCGGGAGCAGCTCATCGTTTCCGAATAGCTGGTTCAGACGACGGCTATCGGAGGCGAGAGCCCAAGGTGAATGTCGATGAGGATTGGATTCGAGCATCAAACGAGTATGCCACGAACCACCCACGGATTACCCCTATATCCTCACCTATGCGCTCCCTGATATCGAACGTGCTGGCGGATATGGACGGCCCGGCGCGGAGATCAGCCGGACCGGAGTACTCGCCGGCTAGTTCTCCGCATCCAATGACGCGACCCTCTATTGCGTCGAGCAGTTCCCGCTTGGTGGCGCCCTCGTCCAGTTCGGATAATGCATTGATTGCGAAGATCTGCACTGTGTAGGTGCAGACGTCCCCCCGCTGGGGACACGGCGGGACATAGCCGCTCATGTTGAACAGCGCCACACCAATTGCGCCCACATCGAAGGCATCCTGTGGGATCTCAGATTCCGGAGGCATGTCGTGCTGGATCCAATGGACGCAAACCCCGCCCGGGACTGTCGCGTCCATGGTCACAGCAATGGACACCCTTCCATCCGGCAAGCCAGACACGGTGTACGGCGGCTGCGTTCCATCGCCATCGCAGATGAATTCGACTGGGATGGCGTCACCCTCGTCATGGGCAGTTGACGTCGTAACGATCGAAGGCGGTAGCGCGACCGCTGTCGTCGGGGCAGCCTCGGTAGTCGTGACCGCCTCGGAAGATTGGGATGTGGTCATGTCTGAAGACTCGTCTGCAGAGTCGCTTGAACAGCTTGTCACCGCGATGAAGGTGGCAACAGCAAGAATCGACACGCGACGCATCGGATTCGGACCTCCCCAGTCAGCATGTGACTGGACGCCGGAGAGAATCGCCGTGCTTGAGTCGCCCATAACGGCAACGCAGCCTCAGCATCGTTCCCGAGGGCGGGGGTTTCGTAGTTGTCGACCTCGTATCCCATCAGCACGAGAGACTACATGCACCTGAGGTATCGATTGCTCGTGGTGGTTCATCACGAAGTACCTCGGCGCAGCCATACTGTGGCGATGCTCACCATCGAGTCGCGTCGCCGCGGCGTGTTCACAGGGTTGTTGTTCTCGACAATGGGCGTCGGGACGTTCGTCGCCCTCTCTCTGGGAATTCTCGCAGTTGTCTTCATCGAGGATCTCGGCATCACGAGGGCACAGCTCGGGCTCGTCTTCGCCGTAAATACAGTCGGTGCCGCTGTGCTCTCGCCATTCGTTGGACGGGTGACAGATCGGATAGGCGGTCGGGGAGCACTCGTGATCGTGGCGTGTGCTGCCGCGGTCGCGTTTCTGCTACTGGGCGTCGCTCAGTCGTTAGGGGTGCTTGTCGCTGGCTCCATGATCGGGGCAATTGCACAGGCAGGGTCGAACCCTGCAACGAACAAACTGATCGCCGAGGATCTTCCCGTCGGGTCTCAGGGAATCGTGACAGGGATCAAGCAGTCGGGCGTGCAAGCGTTCGTCTTTGTCGGTGGCATGACCGTCCCAGCAGTGGCACTGGCATGGGGCAGATCGAGTGCGTATGTTGCGTTGGCTTCGTTTGCAGCGTTGCTGGGCGCATTTGCGATTTGGTTCCTGCCGCGCTCCACGAACACGGTTGCGTCTACGCCGACTCATCGAACGGGCCGACTCCCCTCGGCCATCTGGTGGATCACCGGATACGGCTTCCTGCTTGGCATCAGCGGATCAGCAACCGTTCTGTTCGCGCTGTTCACAACCGAGAGCCTCGGCCAATCGATCGTCGCGGGTGGCGCGGTGACGGCGGTGGTGGGCCTTGCATCGATGCCCGCGAGGATTCTGTGGGCACGCCACGCAGAGATACACGACGCCTATCGATCTTCCCTTGTAATTATCGCCCTCCTCGGCGTGGGAGCGTCGATATTGCTGATGGTCGCGGGGCATGGACCATGGTGGCTCATGTGGGTCACTGCCTTGATGACCGGCATTGGGCCGTCGTCGTGGAATTCCGTTGGTATGTTGGGATT
>QMQC01000229.1 GCA_003648875.1 Actinomycetota bacterium | reverse complement strand
GCGGATCTGGATCGAATCTATCGGTCCCTCATCCGCGGATGCGATGAGATCCTCGGCGACGACGTTGGCGAGTCCTGGTGCGAGCCCGCAGTCAGGGACGATCATGACTCCAGCCGCAAGTGCGTCATCATGCAATTCCTTCTGTGCGGCCACCACACTCGGGTTGCCACCAAAGTCCAGGTAGTGGGTTCCCGCCATGAGCGCAGCCCTCGCAACGGACGCCCCGAACCGATAGGGCACTGCGGAGACGACGATGTCACAGGCGTCGAGCGCGGATGCCAGCGCGGCGATGTCCGAGACGTCGAGTCGAATCGCTCGGGCGTGGTTAGCAGCCGCGACCGACTCGGCCGCCGAGAGGTCAACGTCAGCCACCGTCACGTCGTGACCGCGGCGAACCAGATCCCACACAGCCGCCGAACCGACGATGCCCGATCCGAGTACGAGTGTTCCCATAGTGTCTCCCGAACTTCAGGGCGTGATTCTCTTGAACGTCTCTGCCGGCCCGACACCAAAGCCCTCACCGCTGTTGGCATGCCACAGCGCCAGGTGGTCAATGAACGCAATCCGCCGTTCGGCCCCTGACTCTGCTCCCCCCATGGTGGTGGGGCCCTGGGAAGAGTGGCACAGCAAGGCCTCGACCTTTCGGTCGAACCACTCCGGCTCAACCGGCTCAGCGTGGTCGGGTTCATCCGCGGACCACAGCAGTACGGAATCTGGACGATGCGCCGGGATACCGAGGTCGGTGTACATGAGCGGCTCCCTGGCAGCGACCACGGCATCGATGGCTGCGAAACCCGTGACCCTGTGGTCGGGGTGCATCTGATATCGCTGCCACGGATCGTGTGTCAAGACCACGTCAGGTCTGGCCTCTCTGATGTGTCGTGCGAGCACTCTTCGGAGATCCATGGTGTATTCAAGTTCGCCGTCGACACAACCGAGATGGATCACAGAAACCGCGCCGAGCACCTTCGCTGCCCTGGACTGCTCGCTCGTTCTCCGACGCACGAGCGCTTCGCTGTCGATGCCGGCGTTCTTGGCCCCTTTGGAGCCGTCGGTCACAACGATCATCGATACTTCAGTGCCAGCGTCTGCCCACCGCGCAATGGCTGCTCCCGCACCGAATTCGGCGTCGTCGGGGTGGGCACCGATCGTCAATGCGCGCTTAGGGATCTTGAGCGGGGCCACGTCGCCGAGGAGTTCGTCGTAGAGATCGCTGGTCATGGTGACAGGCTAGATGCTCTGCTCAGCTCAGGAAAGGCGGCGAGTTGAGTCGGCGAGTCGATGTCTATCGAGAGCTCTGCTGTTTAGATGATCGTTGCGTGCGGAACTGAAGCGAAGTGACGATGGAATGAACCGGGTCCGTAGGCGAACGGGAATGGTCCCTCCGAGGCGATCAGGTTCGTGCCGCCGTCCTGGCTCGGAACGAGCACTGTGGTGTTCGAAGCAGCTCCGGCGGTCATGCGCAATGCGCTGGCGGTCACAAGAGGCAGATCCGCGTGCAATACGATCCATGGGTGCGTCCCAAGCCGCGCAACACCTGCCGACACGGCCCCTGAGAGTCCGGTGGCCGGGACTGGCCACGTCTCAGATCCCTGTTCATCCGCCCATTCGGCCACAGCGCTCGAGGACGAGATCACGACGAGGTCGAGCTTCGCATTGTGTGCTGCTGAAGCCGCCCTTGTGCAGAGCTTGCGGGCGAGCGCGTTCCTCTGGCGGGAATCGAGCACTCCGTCGAGGCGCGACATGCCATCGAAATCGCGTACTGGGAGTATCACGGTTGGGGAGGCTGCCACGCGGCTACTCCTCTGAGAACTCTGCGAGTTGGATGAGCACACCGTGGGCGGAGGCTGGGTGAACGAACGCTTCCTTCCATTCCGCATTGCTGTCATCGAAACCAACAACCGTGAACCCAAGCTCTTTGGCCTTTGCCACGGCTTCTTCTATGTCGGTCACCTTGAACGTGAGGTGGTGCACTCCTTCGCCGTGTTCGTTGAGGTACTTGTTGAGGAAGTTGTCCTCGTCCTCGACAAGTGGACTGATCATCTCGAGGCGACCCTGCTCGGGGAGATCGAACTGGATCCATCGAAAGTCACCTGCATGGCTGAGGCCACCACCGATGTGGGTTCCACCAAGGAGATCAACGAGTGCCTGGGCGACATCGATGTCGTGCACCGCGATCGATACGTGGTCGAACCGCTCGATGACGCCCCCAAGGCCCTCATGCATCGATTCGACGTCGGTCACGGTGTTGCGATCCTGCGCTCGTACCACTGGAGCAATATGGACAGGCTCACCGTAAGTGTCAAATACATTGCAGCGAGAATCATGAAGCCCGCAAAGAACTGGAAGCTTGAGCCTGTCCACAACTTTGACATCTGAGTGAGTTCGCGAACAGCAAGGATCGAGACGAGTGACGAATCCTTCAACAGGGCAATGAGGTCGTTTCCGAGTGCCGGCAGGACGTTCTTGATCGCCTGGGGCCATACAACGAATCGGAACACCTGGAACCTGTTCAGTCCGACCGACATTCCAGCCTCGGACTGGCCGTGGGACACCGACTCGATCCCTGCTCGGAAGACCTCCGCGATGTAGGCGGCGTAGATGAGCCCCACAGCAATGGTTGCTCGTACAGCCTTTGATGCGAGCGTCGATCGGGGGCTGATACCAACGGCGCTGAGGATCCACGGAACGATCACCAGACCGAGCATGAAGAGCGTCACGAGAACGGGGATGCCCCGCATCAGTTCGATGTAGTACATGGCGAGGTTTCGCGGGAGTATGCGTTTCGACATTCTGCCCAGGGCGACGATAAGGCCGACGATCATCGCGACTACGAAACCACCGATCGTCACCGTGAACGTGAGAGTGATGCCATCCTTGATGAACAGGAATCCCTCGTTCCAGGTCTCATCCGTGAACATCTTGTAGACCGGAAACAAGATCGTGAGCAGGATGCCGACAAGCCACCACGGGAAGACGCTCCAGTCGTAGGAC
Source organism: Actinomycetota bacterium (assembly GCA_003648875.1). Taxonomy (GTDB): domain Bacteria; phylum Actinomycetota; class Acidimicrobiia; order Spongiisociales; family UBA5794; genus B3-G11. The sequence continues at coordinate 821 of QMQC01000229.1, read as the reverse complement.
GATTTTGCGCCGGCGGGTGTTGGATCGGTCTGGGAGGCTGTGTCGATGGAGGTCAAGTGGGTCCTTTGTGGCGTATTGCGCAATGTAGACGCCTACGCGTTGAAGGGGCGGGTCAATCGACCCACCCCTTCAAGATCGGCTGATGTGTATCAGCCCTCGAAGTCGATGAACCACTTCTTGATGAGGGCGCGCATTGTGCCGTCCTCCTTCATGTCCGCGATCACCTTGTTGACCGGTTCGATGAGATCCGAGTCGTGTGCATAGATGAACCCGAGCGGATCAGACTGCAAATCTCCTTCCAGGTTCTTCAGCTCGCCAGCGTTCACGCCCTGATATCCCTGTCCCGCAACGTCATCGATGATCACCGCATCGACGTCTCCGGAAAGCAGTGCTTCTACTGCAAACCCGAAGTTGTCGTAGGCTTCGATTCGCCCAGCACCGACGAGTGAGTCACCGAGTTCATAGTTGGTTGTGCCAACCTGGGTGGCGAGGAGATAGTCTCCCGCGATGAACTCGTCAGAGGTCGTGAAACGATCCTCATCTATGCGGACCATGAATTTCTGGATGGTCGACATGTATGAGTCCGAGTAGGCGATTATGGCCTTGCGCTCCTCGGTTATCGAGATGCCGTCTGCTGCTGTGTCGTAGACGCCCTGGCCTGTCTCTTCGATGACTGCCGGCCATCCGGCTTCGACGAACTCGGCGTTGCAGTCGAGCCTTTCGCAGATTTCTCTCCAGATGTCGTAGTCGAACCCTGCGCCTTCGTTTGTTGCGTCGTCGATGTAGTTGCACGGTGGGTAGAGGTTCTCCACACCAACGGT
>QMQC01000228.1 GCA_003648875.1 Actinomycetota bacterium | reverse complement strand
CGGAAGCCAGTTGATCGGAGTGAGCCACCACCACAGCGGACCGTCGCTTGAGAACGAAATGATCAGGTCCATGTTTCGCCACAGTGCAAGCTCGAGTTCGGGCCAGGGCCTGCCGGTCGATGGGCCGCCGGCGACCTTGCCGAGGTTGCGCCAGAGGAACAGCCCGATGAATACGAGACCGAGGGTCACGAACGCGAGGTAGAGCCCGCGGACTCGCACCGCGGTCGGCGCGACGAGAATTCCGACGAGTGCAGCAACGACTCCTGCGGCGGGTAGCCAGACCCACATGGGGAGTCCGAGACCCCAAACCGTCTCTCCTGCCTCGCCACCGAGCACAACGGCGGTATACGCTCCGACAGCCATGAAGAACGAGTGACCGAGCGACACCTGGCCGGCAACACCAACGAGCAAGTTCAATCCGAGGGCTCCAATGGAATAGATCAGGGTCTTGTTGATCAGCACCATCCAACCGGAGTCGCCAAGGAAGCCGAAAAGGGGCAGTGCGTTGAACGGGACCAGCAAAGCGATCACCGCAAGGAGCACGATCGACAACCGTTTGGTCGCCGTAGGGAACAGTCCCATCTCGGACTGATACTCCGTGTAGAGATTCGGTCGACCCCTCATACTCGCCGAATCTCCTCGGTGCCAAACAACCCGTATGGCCTAACGAGCAGGACAACCATCATGAGGAGCCACGGGACGATACCTCCGATACCGATACCGAGCCACGAAACAGTGTTGAGGTAGGTGCCGGCGAAGACCTCCGCAACTCCCACGAGCAGCCCTCCAACGATCGCACCCTTAACGGAATCGAGTCCGCCGATGATCACAGCAGGGAACGCACGGAACGCCACAAAGGCTGTGAACGGACTGACCCCCGCGCCACGAGGGGCGAGCGAGGCGAAGATCCCACCAAGGGCGGCGAGGCCTGCGCCGATCGCCCATGCAATCGCAAAGACCTTGCCAACGGAGATGCCTTGGGCCATCGCTGCTTCCTGGTCGAACGCAGTTGCGCGAACCGCAACACCGGTTCGGCTCTTGAAGAACCATGCAAGAGCGAGGCCAACGGCAATCAACACGAGAACCGTAACGACCTGGGTTTGGGCTATGCGAAGGATCCCGATCTCTATGACGTTCACTCCCCATGGATCACCGAGTCCCTGGTTCGTATTGTCCAGAAGATCGTTCGTTATCGTTCGAATGATCAGATCCAGACCAAGCGTGATCATCGCAACAGCGAACAACGGTTCTCCGATCATCGGCCTGATGGTGATCCGCTCGATGACGATGCCGATGAGCGCCGTGAGGGCCACCGCCACCAATGCAGAGAGGGTCCACGAGACCGTTGGACTGATGTCCCCCATCCACCGTCCGGGGATGTTCGATACCGTTGCGAAGTAGGACACGAAATAGGCGCCGAGGGCGGCAATGGCTCCATGTGCAAAGTTGACGACTTGTGTCGCCTTGAAGATGATCACGAAACCGAGAGCAAGCAGGGCGTATATCGCTCCGAGCGCGATCCCTGAGCCAAGTGCGTTGACGAACTTCTCTGCGGGCGTCTGTGCCACCACTTGTGCGACTACAACGAGGCCGATCACGAGTACATCGACTCCACGAGATCGCCGAACATTTCCTTCATGGCGCCGCGTTTGAGCTTCTGGGTTGCTGTCAGCTCGCCATCCTCGTGGTCGAGCTCCTTCGGGATCATTCGGAACTTCTTGATCTGCTCGACCCTTGAGAACTTCTCGTTCGTCTCGTTCACGACACCCTGGATCAGTTCGATCACTTCAGGCTTCTCAGAGAGATCGCGATAGGTGGTGTACTGGATCTGCCGGCGAAGCGCCCAGTTGCTCACCACGTCGAATTCGATTCCGACCATCGCAGTGATGTATTTGCGACCATCGCCGATGACCATCACTTCCTTCACGAAAGGCGAGGCCTTGAGCGAGTTCTCGATCTCAGATGGGGAGATGTTCTTACCGCCGGAGGTAATGATGATGTGCTTGATCCGGTCGACGATCTTGACATGTGTGCCGTCCACCCACACGCCGACGTCGCCTGTCTTCAACCAGCCGTCTTCGGTGAATGTTTCTGCCGTCGCCTCAGGGTTGTTCCAGTATCCGACGAAATTCGCATCATGTTTGGTCTGGATCTCACCGGTGTCTTCGTCGATCCTGAGACCGATCCCGTCATACGGTTCGCCCACGGTGCCCAACTTCACCCGCCCATCGAAGTTCGTCGTCGCGACAGCGGTGTTCTCCGTCATGCCGTAGAGCTCATAGACGGGGATGCCGAGACCCATGAAGAATTCGAGCACTTCAGGGGCAATGGCTGCGGCGCCTGAGGAGGCGTACCGACAATGTCGCAGCCCGATCCGCTCGCGCAGTGAGCGGAAGAAGAGTGGGTAGCCGATCCAATAGGCAAGCCTCGATCCGATCGTGAAATTGCCATTGTTGTTGACCCTCGCACGGCCGATGTATACGGCGAGCTTGAGCCCGAAAGCCGAGACCAACCGTTTCAGAAAGGTCGCGTCCTGAAGCCTGATGTTCACGCCAGCGTGGATCCGCTCCCAGATACGGGGGACCGCAAAGAAGATCGTCGGTTGTACCTCGCGCAGATTGACCTGAACCGTTTCGATCGACTCGGCGAAGTTCAGTACCGGTCCGTTGTAAGCGAGTGACCAGGACGAGAACAGACGCTCCGCAACGTGACAAAGCGGGAGGTATGTGAGTTTCTCATCGTCCACGTTCTCGCCCTCACCACCCTCGAACCGATTCTCGCTGTTGAGTACCTTTTCGACACCAAACTCGACGTTGCGATGGGTGAGCATCGATCCCTTCGGCGGCCCTGTTGTGCCGGATGTGTAGATGAGCGTCATCACCTCGTCCGGTTCTGTCTCCGCCATGAGACGCTCGACCGCTCCCGGGTTCGCTTCTGCGTGTTGGCGACCGAGATCCATGAAGTCGTCCCAGAACATGAGACGAGAGTCGGTCATGGTTCGGACACCCCGCGGCTCGACATAGATGATTCGCTTGATCGTCGGGTACGAGCCCTCCTCTGCCTCGACGATCTTGTCTATCTGCTCCTGATCCTCGGCGAAATGCACGATGGATCCCGCGTCGTTGAGTAGATACATGACCTCGGCCATGGGATTCGTCGGATACATGCCCGTGCAGATCGCACGTACTGCAATTGATGCGAAGTCGAAGATCAACCATTCGGGGCGATCCTCTGAGTGGATGGATGTCACCTGACCTGGTTCCACCCCGAGGGCGAGAAGTGCATGAGCAGCTGTCAGCACGTCGTCCCAGAGCGCTGCGGAGGTCTTCTCCTGCCAGATGCCGAAGTCCTTGTCGCGCATTGCAACACGATCGGGGGTCCTCTGAGCCCAGTCGCGCACCCTCCACGCGACCGAAGGGAACGCGTCCGTCAGATCCGGTATCTCTACCTGGTCAAGAGTCGTCGTCATAGCTCTCCAGGGTCTCAGCCATCTAGAAGGTGCAACGAACTTAGACGAATCGGAACGCCTTGTCTTGTCGATGCACTTTTCCGTAGCGTAAGAATGGTCATTCTTGCGTTCCCCGATGTGGGTCTGAGACTCGACGCGAAGGCGATATTCACCAATCGGTGAACGACAAAAACTGGGTCGGGCAGCGATGCAACTCCCGCCGTGTTCCCTCAGGTCACGTGAAGATCCGAGTGTGCGGCAGATTGATTGACGAGCAACGCTCCGGTGATGTTGAAGCGGTACTCGAGACAAACGTGACCGAACGTGTCCCTGTGGAAGACCTCAGAAGGACCCACGGTCGCCCGCGGAGTCG
>QMQC01000227.1 GCA_003648875.1 Actinomycetota bacterium | reverse complement strand
TGCCGGGCCGCGATGAGGGCGCTCCGATCTCTCGGGGGGTGGCCGGTCGAATAATAAAGGATGCGCCGGTTCCGGGAGGCGCCCATGCCGTATTGCGGGCGGAGGACGCGACAGAGAAGGCTGGCCGCGTCGAGGTGAGGACCCCTGTTGCCCCGGCTAAGAACATCGGTCGCATTGGTGAGGACGTCGAGGCGGGAACCACGGTCCTCTCGAAGGGCCGCCACCTGCTGCCCCAGGACGTCGGCCTTCTCGCGTCGATCGGTGAGAACCCGGTGTTGGTGCATCGCCGACCGGCGGTGCGCATCATCGTGTCCGGTGACGAGTTGTTGCCGCCAGGTGAGCGACCCGACGGCTTCAAGATCATCGACAGCAATTCCCCGATGTTGGTTGCCCTTGTGATCCGCGACGGGGGACTACCGGAAGTCGTCCGTCTTCCGGATGACGAACAGGCGATGAGGCGAACACTGGCACTTCCGGGTGCCGACGTCATCGTGACGTCCGGTGGCGCGTCGGTCGGCATCGAGGACCGCGTCCCGCTGCTCGTAGAGGAATTGGGCAAGCTTTCGGTGCACGGTGTCACGATGCGACCTTCGTCACCGACCGGTATCGGCCGCATCGCGGGCACGCCGGTTCTTCTCCTGCCCGGCAATCCTGTCTCCTGTCTGGTCGCCTACGACTTCTTCGCCGGGCCGGTGATCCGCGTGATGGGCGGCAGGTCCAAAGCGTGGCCGTATCGGTCGGTCACTCTTCCTTTGGGGAAGCGGCTTGTCTCTCAGATCGGCCGCACCGACTATGCGCGTGTCGTCGTGGTTGACGGAGCAGTCGAGCCGGTTGCCATCTCGGGAGCTTCAGTGCTTTCCTCAGTCACTCGGGCCTCGGGCTTTGTCGTTGTACCCGCGGGTCTCGAAGGGTATGGCGAGGGAGCGAACGTCAAGGTGCATCTATACGAACCAATTGGGGACGAGTGAAACAGGACCAGTTTCTCGATGTCGTCGACGAGGGCGTCGCTCATGAGCGGTTCCGGGCCGCCTGTGCTCATCTCAAACCTCAGACCGAAACGGTGTCGTTGGGCGATGCCTTGGAACGTGTGCTCTCGTGTGACGTCACCTCCCATGTGGACGTGCCCGGGTTCGACCGGAGCAACGTCGACGGTTTCGCTGTGCGCGCAATCGACACATTCGGAGCCGAGGAACTCGAGCCCATTTCGTTGGGGGTCTCCGACGTTGTTCTGGCCGCTGGCGAGATACCTCCGGATGGCTTCGAGGTGACTGCCGGGATCGCCGTGCCTATCGCAACCGGAGCGGTTGTTCCGCGTCGGGCAGATGCCGTGGTGATGGTTGAAGACACAGAACCGGCTGCTAGAAGTGTCCTCGTGTCCCGTGCGGCGGTACCGGGCGGCAACATCAGTTTTGCTGGATCCGATATCGGGCGTGGCGAGGTGGTGCTACGTCGGGGGACTCACCTTTCAGCGCGAGAGACCGGAGTGCTGGCAGCTGTCGGCGTCGAGCGAATCGAGGTCGTGCGTCGACCGAAGGTCGCCGTTGTATCCACGGGTAACGAGATCGTTGCTCCGGGCGATTCGATCGGGATCGGCCAGGTGTTCGACTCCAACCAGCGAATCCTGCTGGATTCGGTTGCCGAGCTCGGCTGCGAGCCACAAGCCTGCGGGATCGTCCCAGATGATGAGGAGCGCCTGGAATCCTTGCTGGATTGCCTGTTGTTCGGCGCCGAGGGCGTCGACGTGGTGGTTCTGTCCGGAGGTACATCGAAGGGCGAGGGTGATGTCAACGCGCGAGTCGTCGAACGGCTCGCTGATCGCCATCCGGAGTCTCCAGGAGTGGTGGTGCACGGGGTGGCGCTGAAGCCGGGAAAGCCCGTCCTGCTTTCCGTGGTGGCGGACGTACCCATCATTGTCCTGCCGGGATTCCCGACGTCGGCCATCTTCACGTTTCATGAGTTCGTTGCACCTCTGCTGCGGCGACTATCCGGCCTCCGTTCCGAGATCCTGCGATCGGTCGATGCGGTGGCGCCGATGCGTATCAACTCGGTACCAGGACGGACCGAATACTCCCTTGTCGATCTGGTTGAGGGATCACTTGGGCTGACTGCGTACCCTCTTGGCGCCGGATCGGGCAGTGTCACCGCCTTCGGAAGAGCCGATGGATTCATCCGCATTCCGGCCAACACTGAATATGTCGCTGAGGGAAGTCAACTGACTGTCAGGCTCATCGACCCAGACATCCGCCCAGCCGATCTGGTGGCCATCGGAAGCCATTGCATAGGTTTCGATCATGTACTCAGCCTGCTATCGGAGGAAGGGTTCCGTGTCAAGTCGATTGCGGTCGGATCGACAGCGGGCATCGGGGCGCTTGCCCGTGGTGAGGGTGACGTGGCCGGCGTGCATCTGCTCGATAAGGCAAGTGGTGAATACAACGAGCCGTTTCTCCCTGAAGGGGTGCGGCTTGTCCGTGGATACGGGCGTCGTCAGGGCATCGCCTTCGGACACGATGATCCGATGTTCGACGTCGGCACGCTCGATGAGATGAGTCTCGTGCTTCGAAGCGAGGAACGCCGGATGATCAACCGCAATCCGGGTAGCGGAACCCGCATTCTCATCGATGGTTTGCTGGATGGGACACAGCCGGATGGGTACCTGCATCAGGCAAAGACCCATCACGCTGTCGCTGCGGCAATCGAACAGCGCCGCGCCGACTGGGGGATGACGCTTGACACCATTGCCAACGCTGCAGGACTTGGGTTCTATTTCGTTGCAGACGAGAGGTACGACGTTGCGATCCGGTCTGATCGATGGGAGCGCCCGGCAGTTGTGGTTCTGCGTCAACTTCTCGAGGATCCCGCTGTCAGAAGGGATCTCGCCGCCCTTGGCTTTCGGGAGTGAGGTCGCCGCGGCTTCAGCGTCTCTTCAGATCGGAGATGACCCGTCGCGCTGCGTTGTGCCCCGGCGCACCGGTGACACCTCCGCCGGGATGGGCACCCGAGCCGCACAGGTACAGGTGCGCAATGGGGGTCCGGTATTGAGCGGCCCGAGGATGGGGGCGGAGGCTGAAGAGCTGATCCAGATCGTGGCGGCCATGGAAGATGTCAGACTCTGTCAATCCGTAGACCGTTTCGAGGTCAAGCGGGCTGATCGTTTGACGTCCGATGATCACGTCGGCGAGGTTCGGCATCAGCTTGGCCATGTAGGAAACGATCCTGTCGGCTACGTCCTCCTTGATGTCGTCCCAGTGCAGGCCATCGGCCAACTCATACGGGTAGTACTTGGCGAGGACACTCATCACATGTTGGCCCGGGGGCGCGAGGCTCTCATCGATGGTGGACGGAATCGTTATCTCGAGACGCGGATCCTGCGGTAACCGCCCAGCGGCTGCTGCGGTGTAGTTGGCTTCGAGGCCCTCGATGTCCGGGAAGATGGAAATGTTGGATCGACTCCACCGGTCCGAGTCGCGCAGCTCGGGGAATCGAATGTCTGGCAGGGCCCTGAGCGCCAGGTTGACCTTCATCGAGCTATGGCCCATCCGTAACTGCTCGATGTCTCTGACGAATCCCTCGTCCAGGTCGCCCCGTTCGACCAACTTGAGAAATGTGCGCTTTGGGTCTGTGTTCGCCAGGACGCAGCGACTACTGAGTGTCTCACCGTCCCTCAACTCAACACCGACCGCACGCCCGTTCTCGATGCGGATCTCCTCAACGGGCGCGTCCGTCCGAATCTCGACACCTCTCGACCGAGCGAACGACGCCAGCGCCTGTGTGATCCCTCCCATGCCGCCCTTCACCAATCTCCAGGCACCCAACTCGCCGTCAAGCTCGCCAATCGCCATGTGAAAGAACGGGATCGCAG
>QMQC01000226.1 GCA_003648875.1 Actinomycetota bacterium | reverse complement strand
GACGACTACGACGACTCAGCCACCGGCGACGACTACGACGACTCAGCCACCGGCGACGACTACTGCGACCACCTCAGCACCGACCGCCCTCAAGGCGATGTCGAACGCCGCACCTGCGTCTTCGGAGATCGATGAGATTCGTGTGGGTATGTGCGGCAAGCTGAACATCTGGGACTAGGACACCACTAGCAACTGGCGTCGCCACACACCCGACAGGCAGGGTTCTTTCGAACTGAAACCGACTCCATCGTCTGTGTCCGTGCGTCGTAGAGGCCAAGTCTCCCGCTGCTCGACTCGCCTATTTCGGTGAGCAGTTTCACGACCTCACCGGCTTGCATCGATCCGACCACTCCCGTGACGGGGCCAAGGACACCAACGATCGAGCAACTCAGCGCTGACCCGTCGGCATCGGTCGGGAATACACAGGCATAGCACGGCCCACTTCTGGAATCGAAGACAGCAAGCTGCCCTTCGGTGCGATACACAGACCCGAACACCAGGGGGATCCCGAGGTCCACCGCAGCGGCATTGATGGCGTGCGCCGTCTCGAAGCTGTCCGTGCACGTGACGATGATGTCGTGGTCCGCCAGCGCGTCGATGGCGTTCGAGTCATCCAAGCGCAGGGAGCGTGCTCCGACGGTCACGTCAGGATTCAGGGCGGAAACGAAGTCCGCTGCTGTACGGGCCTTTCCTGTTCCGACATCCTGTGTTCGGTATATCGGTTGTCTGTGGAGATTCGAGACCTCGACATCATCGGAGTCGATGATCGTGAGGCTCCCGACACCTGCTGCCGCGAGATACGCAAGCACCGGGGCGCCGAGGCCACCCGCGCCGACCACAGCCACTCTGGCGTTCCCGAGGGCCTGCTGAGCCCCGACTCCGAAGTCGGGAAGCTTCAGTTGTCTGTCGTATCTGCGGTACTGCTGTTGTGTCAGACCTTCCGGCGAGTCGAGTGGAAGACCGATCGCAGTCCACCCCTCCATACCGCCCTCGAGGGACACCGCCTCGTTGTAGCCGGCGCTGCGGAGCAGGTCTGTGACAATCGCTGAGCGAAATCCGATGTCACAGACGATGAGGAGCGGTGTCTCGGTTGAGTCGATGAAACGATCGGGACTCGAAGTGAGTTCGTCTGCACTCACTGGCCTGGCGGATGGGATGGCTGGTGTCGACGCCGCAAGCGCACGGATGTCAAAGATCAAAGGGAAGGCGGCACTTTGTGCCTCGTGTGCTGATATGCCTCTGCGTCTGTCTGCCATCAACCGGCAGGGTAGAGGCCCGTCGGGCAATGCGGATGTTCACGCCGGGGCGCGGTGTGGGTGTGTACGACGCAACGATGGCGGTAGTCGGCGAATCAATGCGTGGTCGAGCGTCCGGACCGTCCTGGGGACGATCACCGTGTCCTGTGCCCTGCGTGCGAGTCCGAGACGAAGCAGCGAGGGCAGGTGTGTTGGCTCAGGCAGGGAGCGGCCGCTCTGTGCGGCGGCGGTGAGTCGAAGCAGGTCTGCGACCGCCCCCGGGCCAATGACCGGGATCCAGTACCTACGGACGTAGTCATGTGTGGCAACAACGCCGCCCGATGTACCTGTCTCGATCCTCGGAGTGATCGATCGGCGGCGCATTGCTGTTGGCCGGATCGACGGGAGGTCCGAGACGCCCGGGCCTGATGCATGGGCCTCTGAGCAGGGAGGACGAACCTGGTGAGGACCAATCCCGGGCGTCTGCGGAGAGTTGGTTGGGAACATGCGATCTTTGTATCAGGAAAGCACAAGTAACATCAAGTAGCATGAACAGGAGCGCGAAACATAACGATGGGGGACGCAGGACACGCGATGGCCGACAGGGACCGCTGTTGTGGTCGATCGTCAGTCTGTGATCGTCAGTCGTTCGCCCGTCTGCACATTCCAAAGGGAGCGGTAGATGCCTTCCTGTGAGATCAGGTCGTCGTGGGTGCCCGACTGGGCCACGCGGCCTCGGTCGATCACGTAGATCACGTCAGCGTATCGGATCGTCGAGAGGCGGTGCGCAATCACGATCATCGTTCGGTTGTGAGCGATCCTTGCAAGTGATCGCTGGATCGCGGCTTCTGTTTCGTTGTCAACGGCCGAGGTGGCTTCATCGAGGATGAGAATCGGTGACTCGGTGAGCAAGGCGCGGGCGATCGAGAGCCGCTGTCGTTGACCACCGGAGAGCTTCTGTCCCCGCTCACCCACGATGGTCCCATACCCGTTCGGGAGCTCAGTGATGAAGGCGTGAGCCTCGGCTGTCCGGGCAGCTGCTTCGATGCGCTCGGGAGGCGCATGAGGAACACCGTATGCGATGTTCTCGGCCACCGTGCCGTGGAAGAGGAAGACGTCCTGGCTGACAAGTGCCATGAGACTCCGCAGTTCTGCCTGCTCGAGTGAGCGTAGGTCCGTGCCGTCGATTCGAATCGAGCCGGAATCAGGGTCGTAGAAACGTAGGAGCAGTTTGATGATCGTTGTCTTTCCCGATCCGGTGGAACCGACAAAAGCGGTAGTTCTCGCGGGTGCAATGGTGAGACTGACGTCTTCGAGCACGGGGTGCCCTGTGTCGTAGGAGAAGGTCACGGCGTCGAAATCGATCCCGCCGGCGACCGCGACCGAACTGATCGGGCGGTCGCCATCGATGATCGTGGGCTCCGAATCGAGAACGCCGAAGATGCGCCTGGTCGAAGCCATGGCGCGCTGATAGAGATCCACCGTCTGGCCGAGTCGTGTCAACGGCCAGAGAAGACGTTGGGTGAGGAAGACCATCACGGAGTAGAGCCCGATGTTCAGTTGGCCATCGAGAGCGAGGTAGCCGCCCCATACCAGGGTGGCGGTGAACCCGATGAGGATTGCGATGCGTATCAGCGGTACGAATACTGCCGAAAGCTTGATGGCCGCGCTGTTTGCAGACCGGTAGCGGTCGGAAACGATCGCGATCCGCTCGACCTCGCGACCCTCGGCAGTGAAAGCCTTGATCGTCGAGATCCCACCGATGCTGATCGAGAGTTGGGAGTTGACAGCGGCTGCCTCGTCCCTGACTGTCGCATATCGAGGTTCGATCCGCTTCTGAAATTGCATCGAGCCCCACAGGATCACGGGGATCGGTAGGAACGCAAGCCATGCGACAGACGGCGCGATGATGAAGAAGGTCGTTCCGATGAAAACGACGGTGGTGACGAGCTGTATGACCTCGTTCGCACCGATATCGAGAAACCGTTCCAGCTGGTTCACATCGTCGTTGAGGACCGCCATCAGGTCGCCAGTGGTTCGGTCCTCGAAATACCCGACGTCGAGACCTTGCATGTGTTCGTACGTGTCGACCCTGAGATCGTGTTGCATCGACTGGGCGAGGTTTCGCCATTCGATGCCGAGGAGGTATTCGAAAAGGGACTCCGAAGCCCACACGATGAGCGTAATCAATGCGATCGCAAGGATCTGGTCCTTCGGATCTTCGATGCCGAGTCCTGCAAGGAGCGAATCTCCCTTGTTGGCAACCACGTCGATTGCGAGTCCGATCAAGAACGGGGGAGCGAGATCGACCACCCTGTTGAGAAACGACCAGATGGTTGCCAATACGATGCGACGGCGATACTGGTCGGCATATCGCCAAAGGCGCTTGAGTGGTGGGGTGAGAGCAGCTTCCGACATGACGGTCAACGCTAGTCGCCCGTCGTGATCGTTTGGCCTCCTAGGGCGACTTGCCGATCTCCACCAAGATGTTCTGGCCCCCGGCAACGGGATCTCCTGGCATCGGTGTGGTCGTCACCACGACGCCGTGCTGTGTTGGAATGATCGCCGGTACCTCGACGAGGGACCAGGTGACCGGTATGCCGTTGTCGGCGGCGAACTGCGTGAGGCGGCT
>QMQC01000225.1 GCA_003648875.1 Actinomycetota bacterium | reverse complement strand
TCGGTCTTCGGTCTTCGATCAGCCCTGGTCCCTGATCCCATCTTCAATGACATCTTCAATGATTCCTTCAGCTTCGGGCTCAAGGAATACGACGGATGCTCCGCCACCCGCACGACCGAGGTGACCGGGGAGCACTTCGTTCGTGACCTCCCCAACATCCATGTAGAACGCGGCTGCACCCAGCTGGATCAGGTCGGTGGGTGTCAGATTCGTCCTGGCGTACTTGACGAGCTCACCGAGTAGCACGGGTGCGTCCTCGACAGATCCTTGCTGAAGCATCGTGAGCACTGCCAGCATCACAAGACCTTGATGCCAGGATCGGGTGAAGTCCCCACCGGATAGCCGCTTGCGGGTCCTGGCGAAATCGAGGGTTCTTGTGGGTGTGAGGCGTTGCTCCCCTGCAGAGAAGCCCGGCCACCACTCCTGTTCGGGCACCCCGGTCGGGAGGGAGATGAGGAGCCTCCCCACTGAGGCGCTGATGAGTTTCTCGAACCCTGAGAACGCAGTGAGGATGTACCCCTCGACAGGAATCCCCCACGATTCGACGAAGTGGCTGAAGAGAGCGTCAGGTCCGCGGCCTGACGTTGTCAGCGCATTGATCCTCATCTCACCGTACGGCGTGTCGACCCACGTGTCGCGAGGCCACCCGAGAATCGTGCCGACACCCTGTGCGGGTACTGCGGTGAGAATGTGGATCGAGTCCATGCGATGCACGGCAGGGTCGCCTCCGGGGCGTGCATCGGATCCAAGGATGAGAATCCGGCGGGGGTTCCCACCGAACCATGGGTCAGCGCCGAGCGATTGAAGGTGCGCACCGACGACCCGCCAACCTTCTCCGTCATCGGCGAGCAAGACGATGTCCTCGTTGTCGAGGCGGACAACGCCGACGGTCCCTCCGGTCTCGAGGTCCTGGGTGTGCGCTGTTCCTGCGTATTCGTCTTCGAGCATCCCAGAAAGGCCAGCATGATGTTGGACGAGTTCAGCGTCGAGCGATCCGGCATCGTTGCGGGAGTCCCGCGCAACCGAAAGGAACGCGCCGACGGCAGAGGCGAGCTCGCCTGGCACGACGCCGATGACGCGCACCGTGGCAAGTGGTGCAGCCGTGGTTGTCGTGGTCGGGTGAGGAGGTGACGTCGTCGTCTGCGCAGCTGCCGTGTTCGATTCAGTTGTGGTTGGTGCACCCGTGGTCGTTGAGCTTTCGGACGATCCGACGGAGGTACAGGCCGTGGTGGCCAACGCGATGGCGAGAGCGGCCGATGTCAGTCGGTGTGATGATCCCATCGGCGGGCAGGTTACCGGCTGCTTGGGGGCGTGCAGGGCAATGCCGCATGGCAGATCGCCATCCGGGTTCCGGTGTACGTTGTGAAACCGTATTGTCGGCGTCCTCACAGAGTCCCACGGGTAATCTCTCCTGACTATCCGGCTCCACCAGGGCGTGGCCCGGTTGGGAGGATCGTTCGCACCGTGGCCTCGTATCCCGAATCGGAGACTGATTGCCGGATTCCGCGACGGACGCACAGCAATGGATTCTCCGCCACTGGTGTGCCCCATCATTTGTCCTTGTCCCCGATTCCCCTATAATGCCGCCGGTTTCAACGTCCCCAAAACAACACCAGGAGTGATCTCTGTGAATCCCGATGTATGGCTGTACATAGCCATGGTGATGGGTGTGGCCGCACTCGTCCTGGCAGCCTTCTATGGCCGCCAGGTCATTGCTGTCTCGCCAGGAAACGACCGGATGGTCTACCTCATGGGTGCCATCAGGGAAGGCTCCATGACGTTCATGAGGCGCGAGTACACGGCCATTGCCGGCTTCGTCGCGATCATGTCCATCCTCATCTACGCCCTTCTCGATTGGGGTAGACCATGGGGCGCCGTTGCCTATGTGTTCGGCGCGGTCCTCTCGGCAACCGCTGGATTCATCGGCATGCGCATTGCAACCGCTGCAAACGCCAGGACCGCCGAAGCAGCTCGACAGGGCGGTACCGCTCAGGCACTGCCTGTCGCGTTCCGTGGGGGAGCCGTTATGGGATTCACCGTTGCGGGTCTCGGACTCCTCGGATTCTCCCTGGGTGTTTGGTTCTTCAGCGACGTCCTTGACGATCCGAACTGGGTCAACATCGTCACAGCGATCGGCCTCGGTGCCTCGTCCATTGCTCTGTTCGCTCGTGTCGGAGGCGGTATCTACACGAAGGCCGCTGACGTCGGCGCTGACCTCGTCGGCAAGGTTGAAGCTGGGATCCCTGAGGACGACCCTCGAAACCCAGCCACGATCGCGGACAACGTCGGTGACAACGTTGGCGATGTCGCCGGCATGGGTGCCGACCTCTTCGAGTCCTATGTCGGTTCGCTCATCGCTCCGATCGCTTTCGCCGCGATCGTGTTCGCAGGAAGCGAGTTCCTTCCGCAGATGATCTTCTATCCCCTCATGATCGCCTCGATCGGCATGGGCGCTTCGATCATCGGATCGTTCCTCGTCAAGCCGAAGGGGGACAACCTTGCCAAGGCCCTCCAGGCTGGAACCCTGGGTGCCGCGGGCATCACCGTCGTCGGTGTCGCCATTCTCACACCATTGATGTTCGGCGGCGTCGAGGGTGTCAAGAATTCATGGGGATTCTTCATTGCAGTCATCGTCGGTCTCGCCATTGGTCTCATCGTCGGCAGGATCTCCGAGTGGTACACGTCAGATCACTACAAGACGGTCAAGGAGATCGCAAAGCAGTCGGAGACGGGGCCTGCAACGGTGATCCTCGCAGGTATCGCCGAGGGAAAGAAGTCCGCAGCCTATTCCGTCACTGTTGTGGCGCTCGGTATGGGCGCTGCGTATTGGGCCGGTGACCTCGCGGTTGACGGCGGCGGGATCTACGGCGTCGCAATCGCGGCCATCGGTGTTCTCGCCACGCTTGGTATCACCGTATCCGTTGATGCCTACGGTCCGATTGCCGACAACGCGGGTGGGATCGCCGAGATGGCTGAACTCGACCCTGAGGTCCGCGAGGCAACCGACCAACTCGACGCGCTCGGCAACACGACCGCCGCAGTTGCGAAAGGCTTTGCCATCGCTTCGGCAGCTGTCACTGCTCTTGCCCTGTTCTTCACTTTCGCCCAGGCTGTCGGCGTCGATAGTTTCAACATCCTCGACATCAAGGTTGCAATGGGTCTCTTCATCGGTGGGATGTTCCCGTATCTGTTCGCAGCTTTGACGATTCAGGCCGTCGGGCGCGCAGCGTTCCAGATGATCGAAGAGGTTCGTCGTCAATTCAGGGTGATTCCCGGGTTGCGCGAGGGCAAACCCGGCGTCGTACCCGACTATGCAAAGTGCGTTGACATCTCGACGAAAGCATCCCTGCGCGAGATGATCGTCCCAGGAGCAATGGCTGTAGCGCTTCCGCTCGTCGTCGGATTCATCTCCGTTGAGATGTTGGGCGGCGTTCTCGCAGGCGCTCTCATCTCCGGATTCCTGCTCGCCATCTACATGTCGAATGCCGGTGGGGCCTGGGACAACGCCAAGAAGTTCATCGAGGCCGGTGCATTCGGCGGCAAGGGCTCCGATGCCCACATGGCTGCAGTTGTTGGTGACACCGTCGGCGATCCGTTCAAGGACACGTCTGGTCCTTCGATGAACATCGTGATCAAAGTGATGACCATCGTCTCGCTCATCTTTGCCTCGGCATTTGCATCATTCGGCGGGATCCTTTAAGGAGGGTGCTGATTAGTGCCGTTGGTGAGATCGGCGGCCAGGCGCGCCACTCGCACAGGTAGAGGTTTCGCTACTCCTTGGGGCGGAATGGCGGAGCCGAGACCACAGCGAGTGGTGATGCATGGTCGTCGAGATGGCCAACATGTGTTATTCAGCAGTCTCCTAAAGCAGATGGCTCGGAGCCGGCC
>QMQC01000224.1 GCA_003648875.1 Actinomycetota bacterium | reverse complement strand
GGGGGGGTGCGAGCCTGCGAGCGTTGCGGGGCTGGTGTTGTTGGTGGTTGTCGCGTAGCGGGCTCGCGGGGTCGCTGGCCCCCGGAGATCCTCGCTGGCGCTCGTCTCTTGTCCCCCTGAAGGGAGGACATGCGGTCAGCTGAGCGTTGGAGCTCCGATCCTCGTACCGCCGTCGCTCGCCACCGGAATCTCAGGCATCGAAGCGTCCAAACCCCTCCACAATGCGAACATCACGGCGGCTTGGTCGAGAGAGACCTCGTCCGCATCCGAGGCTGCGCCACCTGGTGCAGCGGACAACAGATTGAATGAGCTGTCGAAAGACGCTACGAGCGAAGGTGACACATATTCAACGGAACCGTTGATGGACAGTCTGTGCGTCTCACCATCGAACCGTGCTGTGATCGTCACGTCATCACCCTCACGCCTCATCATGAAGGCATTCGTTGACTGGGCATCGAACTCCACCTGGTCGAGATACAGTCTCGGCTTGTCCTCATAGGGATTACCCGAAGTCGGGCACGCCGTGACACAATTCCCGCACTCATTGCAGAAATCGGTGAGCACCGCGATCTGATACGGCTGATCGACGCGGAAGGCCGCATTGCCCGTCACGACGAGAGCTCCGCCCTCGACCGCGAACGTGGGAAGATCCGCCGCGAACGCATCTGTCTTGTAGGTCATCAACGCCATGTTCGGGCAGACGCCAACGCACAGGCTGCAGATCGTGTCACAGTCGACACAGCGATCTGCTTCCTCCTGGGCTTCCTCTGCTGTGAACACGAGCGCCGTCTCGTCGAAGTTGTTGCGTACGGTCAGCGGCGTGAACTTCGTCGGCACCCGATAGTCGCGGTGGGCTCTGCGCATTACGAGTCCCGCCATGTCGTCGGCCTTTGGTATCTGTGGGGCATCGTCTTGATCGCCGTTGCTGATCGCGGCGGCGATTGCCGCCGCCGCAGCCTTGCCATCTGCCGCTGCCTTGACGATCGAGGAAGGCCCATCGGCCGCGACATCGCCACCCGCATAGACGCCGGGGATCGACGACTCGAACGTGTCGGGATCGACCTCGATGTAGCCCCGAGACGTCACGGTCGGTGCGACATCGCCGAAGAAATCGAGCAGGGAGTGCTGGCTGATCGCGAGGATGAGCGTGTCGAGCGGAATCTCGAACTCCGAATCGGGCACATCGTGCGGGATCTTCCTTCCCGATGCGTCGCGATCTCCTTTGTACTCGGTACGAGTGGCGAGAAGTCCGGCAAGCTTGCCATCTTCGACGTGGAGTCCTGACGGGCTTGCAAGCTCCTCGATGGTGATGCCCTCTTCCTGACAGGCGTGTACCTCTTCGAGGTCGGCAGGCATCTGATCGATCGTCCGGCGGTAGATGATCGATACGTCTGTCGCACCAACCCTCCACGCCGACCGTGCGCAGTCCATGGCGGTGTCGCCGGCGCCGATGACTCCGACCCGTGGGCCGACCTTGATCGGATCTTGTTCGCGAACGCTGCGTAGGAAGCTCAGCGCATCGAGTACCCCATCGGCATCCTCGCCATCGACTCCGAGATACTTCGGGAGCTGTGCTCCGACGGCCACGAACACGCGGTCGAAACCATCCATGCGCAGCCCATCGAGCGAGAAGTCCTTCCCTGCTGTCTGGTTGTATCGGATCTCGACTCCGAGCTCATCAAGAATCGCCATGTCCTTGTCGATCTCGTGTTGGGGAAGCCTGTACTCGGGGATCGCTCCGCCGACCATGCCTCCCGGATACGGGTGAGCTTCAAAGATCGTTGAACCGATACCAGCAATTCCAAGTGCCTGTGCCGCGGCGATGCCTGCCGGCCCGGCGCCGATGATCGCGACCTTCACCCCGGTGGCATCGGCGTGCTCGGGGACCCTTGGCCATTTTTCGTGCGACATGATGAAGCGTTTCATGTCACGGATAGCGAGTGGTTGGTCGAGATGCGTTCGAATGCAGGTCGACTCACAGAGGTGGTCACAGACCCGCCCGAGAATCGACGGCACGGGGTTGTCAGCTCTCGTGATCTCGACCGCATCGTCGAACCTTCCCTCGCGCACTGCACGCATGTAGGCGGGAACATCCTGTGAGATCGGGCATTCATCGACGCAAGGTGCCTCGATGCAGTCGAAGAATCCGAGCTTGCGGTCCGTCTTGGATCGGTCCGTTCGGAACGATTGGCTTCGATAACGCCAGTCGTTCCTCACCGCGTCTGCGTAGGTGCGGAGATTCTCCAGCGGTGCGCCGGCGAATTCGGAGAGGTCGCCGGCTTGGGCCTTGTCGAGGTTCAGGTCGAGTTCCTCGATGTACTGAGGCAACCGTAGGTAGCCGCCGGTCTTGAGCAGATCCGAACACACGGTGATCGTTGTCATGCCAGACCGGAGCAATTCAGTGACGTTGAACGCGTCGGCTCCACCGGCGAATGACAGCAGCATGTCACCGTGGAACTCCTCTGACAGTTTCGATGCGAGGTTCACTGTCACGGCGTGTAGCGCCCGCCCTGACATGTACATCATCTCGTCGTCCGGGAATGTCGGCCGATGATTCTCGACTTCGAGTGTGTTCGACAGCTTGAGGCCGAACGTGAGGTCTTCCCTCTCGCCGATTGCACGGAGCCTGTTGAACATTGGTATCGCATCGTCGTACTTGAGATCGTGCCCGAAGGCTTCGTCGGGGACGACGACATCGGAGAATCCAAGCTCGTCGTTGATGATCCCTCGAACGCTGTCCGCGCCAAGAAGCGTGGGATTGCATTTCACCGATGTGTGGAGTCCGCGTTCCTCGAGGAGGTAGGCGGTAATCTGCTCGATCTCCTCCGGTGGGCAACCGTGCATCGTCGACAGGGTCATCGTATTCGACACCTGGGTCGGTATGTGAACGTCGCGAATCTCGGGGTAGCGCTGTGCAACGATGTCGATGAATGGCTCGAGATAGCCGGTGGCATCGCTCATGACGTCGAGGTACCACTGAACATTCGGCTTGAGGATGCCCTGGAGGTCGTATCCGACGCTCATGTTGAAGATCATCCCCGGAGCGTCCCCTGGGAAGCCGAGTCTGTGATGCAGCGCGTGGATGAGCACCCATGCCCTGAGGTACTCGTCGAATGACTGGTGGACCTTCAGCTCCTGGGACCACTCGACGTTGTACCCCTCGTCTTCGAGGTCGATGCATGGCTTGTTTACGTCCAGCTCATCGAGTGTCTGGACCGTCTTCAGCTCGATGAAACGAGCTCCGACCAGCCATGCGACCACGATGTTCTGTGCCATTTGGGTATGTGGCCCGGCTGCAACGCCAAATGGAGTTTCGAGTGTCACGCCATAATTGGCCACGCGGAATCGATCGGTCTCGCTCGGAGTGAAGAATGCGCGCTTCGGTATGCCAAAGATCGAGTCCTTCTGGTCGAGTTCTGTGAAGACCCATTCCGTGAGTTGCTCCATGGTGATTGGCTGAAAACGATCTGACATCAGTATCTCCTCCCTGCTACAGGCGTGCGTGCAGGCGCGTCGCCTGCTCTCTTGCTTTGGCCCTGATCTCTGCTGCATCGACCCTCGTCGGTGCGCCATCTGCATAAACGACCTCGCCATCCATCTTCACCTGAACGGGGTGGATGCCCGCTGTGAACGCGATGTGCCACGGGTCCATCGGATCGTACGACCAGGTGACCTCGTCATTGCGGGCCTCAGGTACCAGTTCCAATCCGGTCTGGAGCCATGACCACGCAGGATCAGGGCCAACGGTGACGTCGACCGAGCGCTGCATGACATACGCGAGCCGGAACGATTCGATCATGTTCGCTCCGATCCCGTCGGTCCCCAGCGCAACGGGGTTCGAGAACCTTGCCGGGTTGGCGTAACCGACGCCGTTGTTCAGGTTCGAACGCGGATTGT
>QMQC01000223.1 GCA_003648875.1 Actinomycetota bacterium | reverse complement strand
GATCCCGCGCAGACCTCACCTCGACCATCGTCCAAGAGAGGCTTCGAAGGCAACTCGAAGGCGAGAGCTAGTCGCGTCCTCCCTTTAGGGGGGACAAGAGACGAGCGTCAGCGAGGATCGAGGGGGGACCGCGAGCCTGCGAGCCCGGCACGCGAGGACCACCGCGAGACAAGCCCCGCACCGCTCGCGGGCTCGCACACCCCCCTAACTCGCTCCGCTCGTTTGTCCCCCCTGAAGGGAGGACATGCCGAAACGCTCGCACTCCATCGACCGGTTGACACATCCGCTCAGTAGGGGGTACACTCAAACCGACCGGTCAGTCGGTCGGTATTGCTCATGACACAGATCACCACACAAACGCTCTCCAGATCAGAGGCAACCTCGGCAAGGATCATCGCCGCGGCCAGGACGTTGTTCGTCGCAAGGAACTACGCAGATGTCACGACGGACATGATCGCGGGCGCGGCCGGTGTGACCAAGGGCGGTCTCTATCACCACTTCGCGAGCAAGGAGAGTCTTTACGCATCGATGATGCTCGACGACTTCGAGCGGAAGCACAAGCTCTTCGAACAGGCAGTGGCTTCCTCGGGCACAAGCCGCGAACGTCTCGCTCGGCTGACGAGGGACTTCCTCGCGTTGCCTGAGGAGGAAAGGGAGCTCGCTCGCCTGGTGCGGCGCGACATCAACACGTTCACCGGCAACGATCGTGATCGTCTCGTTCGTGCCTATCAGCTTGCCCTGCCAGAACAGATCGAGGCGATCATCAGAGATGGAATCAGGGACGGCGAACTGGCGCAGGGGGACCCACGGATTCTGTCGTGGTCGTTCGTGGCACTGGTGGAGGTTGTCGTCAGCCAGTACGCATACGACGCGCTCGGAAGCACGTCTCAACGACTTGAGCACGTTCTCGATCTGTTCTTCGATGGAGCAGCAGCCAATCCGACCGGAGGAACAAGATGACATTGACGGCCACAAGGGTCTTCACCGAATGGCTGGGCAAGCCGCTCGATGATGCGCTCGGCGAGTGCAGAGATATGGTCGAGTCTCCGGATTTTGATACCGTGCAACGCTGGCGTGACGAGGGCGGAAAGGTCGCTGGTCACTTCCAGGTGTACTTCCCTGAGGAGATCATCCACGCAGCAGGCATGCTCCCGTTCAAGGTTCGTGGTGCGCCGATGGATCCGAACCTTGCGGATTCCCATTTCGGTTCGTACCTGTGTTCGATTCTGAAGACCTCGCTCGAAATAGCGCTGAGCGATCAGATCCCAATGGAGATGTTCGTGTCCCACCCGATCTGCGATGCGGCCAGGAATCTTGCAGCGATCTGGGGCCGCAACACGGATTATCCATGTCAGATCCTGTATCTCCCACAAAATCCGAACTCCTCGGGAAGCGCAGATTATCTCGAACACGAGTACGACAGAATGAGAAGAATCACACAGGAGGTGTCCGGCGCCGAGATCACCGATGCCGATCTTCGTGAGTCCATCGTCGTGTTCAACGAGAACCGGAGACTCATGCGTGAGCTGTACGACATCAAGCGATCCACGCCCTGGCTTGTCGCGGCTGAAGACGCATATGCGATGGTTGCCCTTGCAGGGATGATGCCTCGCGAGGAGCACAACGAACTTCTTGGAACCCTGATCCCGATGATCAAAGAACGTGAATTGAAGAGAGAGGATCGCATCCGGGTCGTGTTCGAGGGTGGATTCTGTGAACAGCCACCTTTCGATCTCATCCGAATGCTTGGGCGAACGACCTACGTCGTTGATGACGACTTCATGATCGGCCTGCGTTACATAACTCAGGACGTACCGACGGACGGCTCTCCGCTCAGACAGCTTGCCGAGTCGTATCTCGAGCGGTCTTCTTACAGCCCCGTGCAGCACGATCTCAACAAACCGAAGGAAGACATGCTCATCGCCAGAATCCGTGGAGCGGAAGCGGACGCGGCGATCCTCTCTGCAGCGAAGATGTGCGAGCCGGGCCTCGAGGAGCAAGTCACCTATACCCACGCCCTCGATGAAGAGGGAATCGCATATTTCGTGAGCGAGTTCGAGGAGAACATGAGTTCTTTCGATCAGCTCGAGTTGCAGGTCGAGACGTTCGTCGAGAACCTGCTTTTCGCATGAGGGGCAACAGCACCACACGGAGGTGGAGATGACGACGCTGGAACACACTGAGGAGCTCGTGGGGCGAGGCAATCGCGAGGGCGCTGCCCTGTTCAGGGACTGGTTCACGGAGCTCGATGTCACAGCCAAGAGCGGTGGACTCTCTGCTTACGTCTTCGTCATGGGAAGCATCAACGAGATACTCAAGACGTTCGACCTCCCTGTCGTGTTCCCAGAGATCAACTCGCTCCAAACGGCCGTGCGAAGGGTTGCTCACGAATATCTCGAAGAGGCAGAGGACTACGGGTACTCGCCAGACATCTGCGGATATGTGAAGGCCGACGTCGGAACCCAGCTCAGGGGTGGTGAACATCCGATGGCCCAGATCCCGAAACCTGGCATCACGGTGCTCACCAATGCTTGCAACACCTATGTCAAGTGGGCAGAGATATGGGAGCGCATGCACAAAACGCCAATGTTCACGATCGACATACCAGGGACGCGCCAGGCTGGTCGCCAGACATGGAAGGGCGACAGTGACTTCGAGGCCGACCGCAAGTACGTCGAAGTACAGCTGAGAGAGTTGATCACGCTGTTGGAGGAGATCACGGGCATGGACTTCGACATCGACAAGTTCCGAGAGGTTCTTGGTCATGCCAACACGATGAGCCGGTCGTGGAATCGCATCCTCGAACTCAACGAGGCGAAGCCGTCCCTCTTCAACGCGCTGACCGATGGCACGATCTACCTCGGCGTTGCGAACGGTCTCAGAGGAACCGAGGAGGGGGCCCGCTACTTCGAGCGACTCGTGGAGGAGATGGAGTACAAGGCCAGCCACGGAATCGGTCAGACCATCGAGGAGAAGTACCGGTTGTTGTTCGTTGGTGTTCCCTGCTACCCGATCTTTCGTCGATTCAATGAGCTCTTCACCGACTGGGGAGGCACGTTCGTCAATTCGACATACCTCTGGTTTGCATCAGGGGGCACGAATCGAGGTTTCGAGTATGACCTCGATGATCCATTGGTGAGTCTCTCGGAGGGCATCCTTGTCAGCGTCAGGGATGCAATGGATTCCATGTTCCATCAGAACGTGGCCCTGGCGGACATGGCGGAGACCTTCGATGTCGATGGAATCATCTATCACCCGATCAAGAGCTGCAGGACGGTCTCGACCGGGCTTGCAGACAGCAGAAAGCACATGACCGAGGAGCTCGGTATTCCGAGCTTGTTCATGGAATCAGACATGATGGATCGCAGGGTTGTCTCTGAGGCCCAGATGAAGAACCGTGTCGATGCTTTCTTTGAAGGCCTCGCATCCCGGCGCCAGCAAGCACTGGCCGACCCAAAGGTGAGGTGATCGCAGTGGCGTACGCAGCGGGAGTCGACGTTGGCTCCACCCAGACCAAAGCAGTCATCATCGACGAGGATGGCGAGATCGTCGGTCGCTCCCTCCTCGACACCGGCGCCAACGTGATCAAGGCCGCGGAGTCTTCCTATGTCGCTGCTCTCGAGCAAGGCAACATCGACGAGGAAGAGGTCGAGTACATCATCGGAACGGGCTACGGCCGCTACAGGGTGACGTTCGGCAACAGTCAGGTCACCGAGATCAGCTGCCACGGACGGGGCGCAGTGCACCTGTTCCCCGAGACGAGAACCGTTGTGGACATGGGGGGTCAGGACACAAAGGCGATCGCGGTCAATGCGAAGGGTGAGATCACGGACTTCTGCATGAACGACAAATGTGCTGCGGGGACGGGTCGCTTCCTAGGAGCTGCGGCAGCTGCCCTCGATATCCCGAT
>QMQC01000222.1 GCA_003648875.1 Actinomycetota bacterium | reverse complement strand
GCAGTCCACGATGTCGACGAAGGACAACGTCGAATCGACCAGCAGCGGACGCCGTGCGTTCAGCACGCGGAGGAGGAGCTTCGCCGAACCGCCCGCTCTGCCCGGTCCCTGGATGGACGACGGGTTGACAGCAACAAGGTTTACGTCCAAGCGATCAGCCTCCTCGAATGCCGCAAGTTCTGCGAGATGCTTGCTTCGGGCATAACCGGATAGGTACTCGCCTGAGTGCACGGTGTGTTCGACACCGATCATCCCTTCGCGCTCACCAATCGCTGCGGCGGATGACGTGTATACGACCCGGCGAACACCCGCAGCAGCAACTGCTCCGATGACAGACCTCGTTCCATCGATATTGGTTCGATCCATGCATCCCGGGTCGCGCGAACATGTCTCGTTCACACCGGCAACGTGATATACCACGTCAACGCCCCACATGGCCTCCTTCAGCACCTGCGTAGCGAAGAGATCACCTCTGACGGGCTCTGCGCCGAGGCTGGCAACTGCAGCCGAAGAATCATCCGAGCGCGCCAGAGCCGCGGTCGCGACACCATTGTTCGCCAGAGTCTTGAGCAACTGACCACCCACAAGCCCACTCCCCCCGGTGACGAAGGCCTCAGCTTGCACGATCTCGTGGCGTCAGTACTGCCCGGAAACGAGAGAAGTAGTCCCCAGCCGAAAGGACGGTCACGACCACAGCCATTGCTATGAGCCACTGGTCCAATCTCCACCCACCCAAGGCGAAATCGAATTGGATGATCGCAAACGAAACAGCCGTGAATTGAATCGCAGCCTTCGACTTGCCCCAGATCGACGGTGGCACGGTCGACTGGTCGAGAGCGGCTACTGACCTCAGGCCCATGATCGACACCTCTCGACCGATGATGATGAACGCAGCCCAACTACTTGTTGTGCCGATCTCCACGAGTGCAAGAAGTGCGCCCGCCACCAGCACCTTGTCCGCGACCGTGTCGAGAAACGCGCCCAAAGTGGTCGTGATCCGCCAACGCCGCGCAAGATACCCGTCCGCAAAGTCCGTGAGGGCCGCAGCGACGAAGACCACGGTTGCAGCAACCGCGTAAGCCCGGCTGTCCGGGGACTGCAGGATCAGATACATCGCGACGGGTGTCAGTATCAACCGCAGGACTGCAAGAAGGTTTGGGATCGACATTCCTCAGCAGCCTAAAGGGAGGAAGGATTCGACGCAGAAGTCATGACTCGATCCAGTTCAGGGATCGATCAATCGCCTTGGACCAACCACTCATCAGACGATCCCGTTCTCCGCCCTCCATCGACGGTCGGTAGCGAGCAGCTTCACGCCATCGATGGGAGACCTCGTCCGTGTTGCTCCAGACGCCCGCCGCGATGCCGGCACCAAACGCGGCTCCGAGCACGGTAGTTTGGGCTACCGAGGGGACCACGACGTCAAGACCGAGGATGTCGGCCTGGAACCTCATCAGCAGTTTGTTCGCAACCATCCCCCCGTCGACACGCAGCTCGGGAAGCTCACGGCCCGTATCAGCAACCATCGCGTCAAGCAAATCCTTGGTTTGGAACGCCGTTGCTTCCAGGACTGCTCTTGCAATATGGCCCTTGTTCGAGTACCTCGTGAGTCCGACAAGAACACCTCGTGCATCGTCACGCCAATGAGGCGCAAAGAGCCCTGAGAATGCGGGCACGAAATAGACATCACCGTTGTCGGGAACGGTCGATGCAATGGCCTCGATCTGCTCGGCACTATCGATGATCCCGATGTTGTCGCGCAGCCACTGAACGGCCGACCCTGCAACGGCGACTGAGCCCTCCAATGCATACCTGGCGGACTCACCCGCGACCTGATAGGCGACGGTGGAAAGAAGTCCCGACTCCGAATGGACGATATCTGTCCCTGTGTTCGAGAGGAGGAACGCTCCGGTGCCATAGGTCACCTTCGTGTCACCAACATCGAACGCTGCTTGCCCCACAAGGGCAGCGTGTTGGTCCCCGAGGATCGTCGTGAGCCGCGTGCCTTCGAGAACACCGGTGCACGGCCCGATGACGCCGATGGAAGGCACGATCTCGGGCAGCATTGCCTTGGGAACCCCGAGAGCATCCACAAGCTCGTCGTCCCATGAGAGCGACTCGAGATCCATCAGCATCGTTCGACTCGCGTTCGTCACGTCCGTCACATGACGACCGGTCAGATGCCAAGCAAGCCAGGAATCGATCGTTCCGAAGGCGAGCTCACCATCGCTTGCACGCCGGTTGAGATCCGGATACTCGTCAAGAAGCCATCTGACCTTGGGGCCGGCAAAGTAGGTTGCCGGCGGAAGGCCGGTCTTGACCCTGAATGTGTCTGCGCCGTATGTCGACGCAAGAACCTTGGCGAGCTCTGCGGTCCTCGTGTCCTGCCACACGATCGCATTGGCAACCGCCTCACCCGTCCGCCTGTCCCAGATGACTGTCGTCTCGCGCTGGTTCGTGATGCCAACACCGGCCAGATCCGAAGCGCTGATTCCGGCAGTGTCGAGTGCCTCGGTGACGACGGAGATCGTGTTGGCGAGGATCTCGTCAGGTCTGTGCTCGACCCATCCCGGTCGTGGCAGTACCTGTGCGTGTTCCTTGCTTGCCATTGAGACGAAACTGCCCTCGGCATCGACGACGACGAAGCGAGAACTGGTTGTTCCCTGGTCGATGGCACCTACGTATTGACCCATGGACGACTCCGGTGCGGCTAGTTGTTCAGCTCTCCGGTGAACTGTCGTGTTTCCTCGCCGCCCTCGACGATGAACCGCTCGATCACCTCAGCCGCACGGTACACCGATACAGCGATATCGGGTCGCTCGGCCCTCTTGAATCTTCTGAGTACGAAGTCCGCTGGATCCATCCGCCCAGGTGGACGACCGACACCGATCTTGAGTCGCCAGAAGTCAGGCGACTTGACCACCCCAGTGACCGATCTCACACCATTGTTGCCACCGTCACCCCTTGCCCACTGCATCTTCAGCTTCCCAAAGGGGACGTCGATGTCGTCGTGGACAACAAGCATTTCGGAGAGGGGGATGCCGTAATACCGAACGAGTGGTTGGACGGCCTGACCGGACTCGTTCATGAAGGTCGTTGGCAGGGCGACAACAGCCCGATGACCATCGATGTTCACGTCCGTCGCCTCGGCGCGAATGCCCTGAGGCGCCCTCTTCAGGGCTGCTGACGCATCGTCCACGAAGCGCAACACCGCGTTCGCACCGACATTGTGACGAGTTTCCGCGTACTCGGGTCCCGGATTCCGAAGCCCGACGACGAGACGGATATCTGACGTGGCGATCAGCCCTCGTCCTCCGCGGCGCCCTCGGCGGCCTCTTCGCCCTCTTCGCCCTCTTCGCCCTCAGCGAGCTCTTCGCCTTCTTCGCCCTCTTCGAGTACGGGCTCCTCGATGATCTCTGCGGCCGGCACGCTGACGGTGACAACGGCACGATCGTCCTCGGCAACGTATGTCACGCCTTCGACCTCAGGAAGATCCCCGACCGTGAGCGTATCGTGCAACGCCATAGCGGAGATGTCGAGTGCAATGGACGACGGAATCGCGTTCGGCAGCGCAATGATCGTCACACTCGGCTCGAGTGTGTGAAGAATTCCCTCTTCCTCGATGGTGCCGATCGGCGTACCGAGGAACTCGATCTGAACCTCAGCTTCGATTTCCACGTCGAGGGACACCTTGATGAAGTCGAGGTGATCGATCTCACCGCGAACCGGGTGGCGGTAGATCTCACGAGCCACGGTGAGGACGGATTGACCGTCGACATCGACCTCGATGATGGCGTTGAGCCCCGCATCTGTGTGAAGGACGGTGTAAAGATCAGTTCTCGATACATGGATCGCGATGGACTCGATGTCGGTTCCATAGACGACACCGGGTACCCGACCATCGCGACGAAGCCGCTTTGACTCACGG
>QMQC01000221.1 GCA_003648875.1 Actinomycetota bacterium | reverse complement strand
TCCACCACCGAGTTCGTCTGACAGACGGGCACAACGCTCGAGCAGGCGGCTGTGGAGGTAGAACACATCCCCGGGGTAGGCCTCGCGCCCGGGCGGGCGACGAAGCAAAAGCGAGATCTCACGGTACGCGACGGCCTGCTTGGTGAGGTCATCGAATACGACAAGTGCGTCTTCGCCCTTGTACATCCAGTGCTGGCCGATCGCTGATCCTGCGTACGGCGCATACATCTGAAGCGCTGCAGAGTCGCCGGCTGAGGCGTTCACAACAACGGTGTACTCCATTGCGCCGGCCTCGGTGAGCGTGTCCACGACTTCGGCGACGGTCGAATTCTTCTGACCGATCGCAACGTAGATGCACTTCACGCCGAGCCCCTTCTGTGCAAGGATCGTGTCAACCACGACAGCGGTCTTTCCGGTCTGGCGGTCACCGATGATCAGTTCGCGCTGACCGCGACCGATCGGCGTCATGGCATCGATCGCCTTGATCCCGGTCTGGAGCGGCGCGGAGACCGGTTGCCGCTCGACAACGGAGGGCGCCTGGGTTTCGAGGGGGCGGCGTTCAGAGGTATTCAGATCGCCTTTGCCGTCGATCGGGTTTCCCAGCGAGTCGACGACCCTGCCGAGCAGCTCGTCACCAACCGGAATCGAGAGAACTCGTCCGGTTGAGCGAACCTCGTCGCCCTCCTCGATGCCAGAGGCGTCGCCGAGGATGACGGTACCGATCGAGTCCTCATCGAGGTTCAGAGCAACTCCGATGAGCCCATCGGGGAACTCGAGAAGTTCTGATGCCATTGCA
Organism: Actinomycetota bacterium; assembly: GCA_003648875.1. Taxonomy (GTDB): domain Bacteria; phylum Actinomycetota; class Acidimicrobiia; order Spongiisociales; family UBA5794; genus B3-G11. The sequence continues at coordinate 3,135 of QMQC01000221.1, read as the reverse complement.
CCCGGAAGGCCGGTGACGCGGGCAACGCCATCACCAACGGAGGTGACGTATCCCATGGTCTCTGATTCAAGTGAGGGAGACCAATCCTCGAGGTTGTCCCGGAGCGCAGCCGCGATATCTCCGGTGTTGAGTGTGAGTTCAGCCATCGTGCTTCAGCCCCATTGCTCTCGAAGCTCGTTGAATCGGTGCTGAACCGACCCATCGAGCACAGTGTCTCCGACCTTGGCAACCAACCCGCCGATGACGGATGGATCAATGACGGTTTTGACTTGGATGCGTCTTCCTGTCGCTTCACTGAGCGCAGCCGTCAGTCGTTCGATCTGCCCAGCATCGAGCTCGATCGGAGTACGAACCTCCGCAACGACTTCGCCCTCAGCGTCGGCTGCGAGTTCCGCAACCCGCGATGCGATCGCACCGAGGTTCTTCGCCTGCCCCGCACCAACGATGAAATTGATCGCAGCGACCGTCACCGTGGATGCCCGCTGTTGGAGGATGTCATCGACGATTCCCTGCTTTCGTTCTCCGGGAATCCGCGGGTCTGCGAGCGTTTCGATGAGTTCAGCGTGCCCGCTCAACCCTTGAGCAGCACGGTAGATCTCGTCCGCCGCGCCGGACGGATCAGCCTCGGCACCGGCGATGTTCAGGAGCGCCGAGGCGTAGTGGTCCACGTAGGTCAGCTGAGCGGTGGCGTTGTCCATCAGCTACTGCACCCCACCGAGCTCGTCGATGTAGCGATCCACGAGATCGCGCTGAGCATCAGCATCCAGCGTGGACCCGACAACCCTCTCAGCAACATCGATCGACAGATCCGCAACCTGGCGACGAAGATCTGCCTCTGCGCGCTCGCGCTCGGACACGATCTCCTCACCGGCTCGAACCTTGATCTGATCGGCTTCAACTTCGGCGCGGGCGATGATGTCAGCCTTCACAGCTTCACCGGCATCCCTGGCCTCAGCAACGATGTCTGATGCCTCACCTTTCGCACCGGCCACCTGGGCGCGGTAGTCGAGGAGTAGGGATTCAGCCTCGACCTTCGCCTTCTCTGCGGCTTCGAGATTCATCCTCACAGCATCCTGGCGCTTCTCGATCGTCGCCTGGAGTGCAGGAAGAGCGAACTTCCACACGACCGCGAAGATGATTCCGAAAGCGATGATGCCGGCAATGAGTTCCTCAGGCGCTGGGAGAAGCAGCGCAGCGCCGCTTGATCCCTCTTCTGAGATCTGTTCGACCTCCTGGGCCACTATCACTGTCCAAGCCAGATTCATGATCATTCCTTAGGCGATGAAGAAGAGTACGAAGCCGATCAGGGCCAACGCCTCGGTGAAGGCAATACCGAGGAACATCGTCGTCCTCGCGATACCTGCGGCCTCGGGCTGACGGGCCATTGCCTCGATCGCACTACCGGCAACGATGCCAATACCGATACCGGGGCCTATCGCCGCGAGGCCGTACCCGACAAGTGCAATCGCGCCTTTGAGTGCTTCGGCTGCTTCCAATTCCATGAAGGTGTCCTTCCTTACTTACGTTCTTAGTGATCTGGATAGAGAGATGTCTGTACGTACACAGCTGATAGAAGCGTGAAGATGTATGCCTGGAGCATGATCACGACGATCTCGAACATGTAGATACCGAGACCCATGGTGAACCACGCAACTCCGATACCTGCCCGTGCCCCGATGTCGCCGACGCTCGAGATGAACACCCAGCCGGACACGAGCAGAAGCGTCAGCATGAGGTGCCCCGCTACGAGGTTGGCGAAGAGCCGGATCGCGAGTGTGAGCGGCCTGAGAAGCAGGATCGAGAAGAACTCGATCAGTCCAACAAGCGGCCGCAGCGCCATCGGCACGGACTTCGGCCACACGATGCCGAGGAAGTAACCAAGACCCTGGCGCTTGATACCTGCGATCACGAAGATGACCCAGGTGATGACTGCAAGCATCAGGGGCAGTGCCATTCGTGAGGTCACGGGGAAGTTGATGAACGGTGTCACCTCGTACAGGTTCCCAACGAGTACGAAGAGGAAGATGCTCAGGAGCCAAGGAGCGTACTTTGCTCCGTGTTCCCCGATGATCTCGATCGCGATGCCATCGCGGACGAACTCGATGATGCTCTCGACGATTGTCTGGAACTTCCCTGGCACGAGTGCCTTCTTGCGAAGACCGAAGAACAACACTGCCGACACGATGACTGCGATCCCGAGGATAAGGAAAACAGTTCGTGTGATCGGGAACGGCCCAAGGCTGAAGATTGCTTCCCTGAACTCGAACAGTTCATTGACATCAGATGGCGCACAAATGATGTCGTGCGCCGGATCGCACTCGGCGCTGGCGAGTATCAGCTCCACTCCAATTCCCTTCTTGCTCCTCGGAGCGTCGCTACAGACTCAAGTACAAGCAGCACCAAGAATGCGGTAATCGCTGCAATACCGAGCGCTCTTCGGTCGACCTCGAACACGCTCGCGACGGCGAACATCGACACGGTGATGAAACCGAGCCTGAGGAAGAATCCGAACAGGGCAGCGGCATGGTACAACTGCATGGAGATTCTCGCGGCCGCCGAAAGCACCCAGCCCGACAACAGGAAGTTCACGACGATGACGGCGACGCCGATCGCCGCAGAAATGGCTCCGAGGGAGCCTCTCCACATCCAGGCAATCGCAATGATCAGCGGTGCGACAACCACCGCGCGAGTGACGATGTTCCTCGCCATGAGAGACTCAACATTGACGGCATTCGGGAACGGTTTCCTGTACGCCTCTGCTGAGGTGACGTCAAAGTCCATCACGGACCCTCAACGCTTCTCTGGCGAGTTCTTCGAGTTGCTCGGACGCCGCATACGACTTGTAGAAGGCCCCGATAGCTGCGACGACGACGAATCCAACCACGAACGCCGGTGCGGTGCCGAATAGGGCATCGAGACCAAGCCCGATGAGGAGCCCTCCGAGTATCGATCCGAAGACGTCGGCTGAACCCGACCAGCCGCGAATCATCTCGGATCTGTGGGTGGTTTCCTTCAAAGTCGGTGCTCTCTCACGGCGTCCTGATCAAGGCGATAACGATACATCACCGCGCGTCTCCAATTGCAATCGAGTCCTTTGGCGAGCCGCAGCAAGCCCTACACGAATCCGTTGAATTC
>QMQC01000220.1 GCA_003648875.1 Actinomycetota bacterium | reverse complement strand
TTGTCTGGCCCTTATCGGAACCGGTCTGGGCGTATCGGAGGTTCTTGGAGACTCTGGGCGGTTCGATCGGGTGTCATAATGCGCTCATGACCTCCACGAATCGAGCATCAGGCCTCGACGACGACCGGATCGACGCTCTGCGTGAGGCCATGACCATGGTGTTGTACTTGTCGATCGTCCTATTGGCGACGCTTGCCACTCTGCCGTCGGGTGTGGACAGCGCAGGGGATGGTCACGGGGCTGGGGGTGTTCACGGTCTCGGTCTCGTCGGCCTGATCTGGGGAACAACGATCGGGTTGGCTCTCGCTCATTGGTTCGCGTTCCGATTGACCGCCAGGGCTTTCAGCGCAGGCAAGGTATCTGACAAGGACGTGCGTGTCGGGTTGGCCCAGATGGCTGGTGCCGCTTCTGTGGCTGTGCTTTGCACGATCCCAGTGCTTGTGATCGGCGATGCCGGCGAAGTCCAGGTGACGGCTTTCGTGCCCGCTGTCATCGTCGGCGTTGCGGGCTACTTCGTGGCCCGAGGGGCTGGTCGCACGAAGACTCAGTCCCTCATCGTCGCTGCCGTTGTGATGCTCCTGGGCCTCACGGTCGCTGCAGTCAAGAACTTCCTCATCGGCCACTGACCGCCCTCGGTCGATACTGATCCCTCCGGACAGCATGGAACGGCCATTCATGGCAGTCCGTCACCGTCACGAACCGGACCGTTCCACCGCCCATAGCCGGTAAGAGGTGCGGCTTCGCTGGATGGCATGTGTGCCTGCTAGGTTTCGGTGGTGGACATCGGTCGTGTAGGACTCTGGACGTTTCTTCTGGATGATCATCCAACGTCACGCGTGCGAGACGTGGCCCAGGAGATAGAGGAGATGGGGTGGCCGATCTTGTGGCGACCCGAGTCGACTGGTCGTGATGTCCTGGTTGCTTCGAGTGTCCTGTTGGATGCCACATCTCGGCTGATTGTGGCGTCTGGCATTGCACAGATCTACGCACGGCATCCTGTGACGACGGCAGCAGCTCAAAGGACGCTGTTCGAGGCTCACGAAGGACGGTTCCTGCTCGGCTTGGGGGTGGCCCACGCCTCCTCTGTGGAGGGAATCCGAAAGCTCGAATACAGGACTCCTTACTCAGACATGGTGGCCTACCTGAAGGCCATGGCAGATGCGCCCTACACCGCCGTGGAGTCTGCCACCAAGCCGCCGACCGTGCTTGCTGCCCTTGGGCCGCGGATGCTGAAGCTGAGCGCCGAGGCTACGGACGGTGCCCACCCTTACTTCACTCCGCCTGAGCACACCGCAATGGCCCGCGACATCCTCGGGAAGGACCCACTTCTGGCTCCGGAGCAGATGGTGGTCATCGATGGTGACCTCGACAGGGCCCGGAGTGTGGCCAGGGCGAATATGGTTCACTATCTCAAACTGCCCAACTATGCCAACAACCTGCTTCGTTGTGGATTCACCCAAACCGACATCGACGATGTGACGGACCGGCTGGTCGATGGAATCGTTGCGTGCGGAGACCTCGATGTAACGGTCGATCGGGTTCAGCAGCATCTCGACGCCGGTGCCGACCACGTCTGCATCCAGGTCCTCACGGCGGGTAACGATCTGGATGTGGCGATCGACCGGTGGCACATGTTGGCCGAGGCCTTCAACCTATAGGACAAGAGGCCCCATCGTCGACCTCACACGACGCACGCACCGTGCCGTGGGCATAGCTGTCTAACCCGTCGCTACCTCGCCGCAGCCGAGCGCGGCACGCACGGCCAGGCTCAGCTCGTTGGGAATCCAAGGAGCATCGGCGAACGCCTCACCACCGGCGACGAGGTCGTCGAGCTTCGCCTGCACTTCGAGACAGACGCTGGAACCATCGGCGTTTGCGGCGCGGTATTCAGCGAACTCGGGTGTCTGTTCAGCTTCCTCCAGGCTGGCTACCGTGCCCGCGCCCGCAACCAGTCCCTCGGCAGCAGCGAGGAGCCGGGCCATTGCATCGGCGAGGACCCGATGCACCTCAGCAATCGAATTGGGCGGATCGAGCGCCTCGAACCCTGCGAGAAACTCCTGTCTGATCGCGACCTCTCGCTCGACGAAAGCAAACGACTCCGCCAGCGTCGGCTCGGCGATCTGCCCATGGGCGACGACTGCGGCCTCGAGATCCGACCGCCCAGATGCAACCAACGCGTTGAGGCTCTCGACATACGCCGCTGTTGTCATCGAACCGCCGCAGGCTGCAACCGCGATCGCCAGGATCACTCCTGCCACGAGGGTCCGTCTCACAGCCCCATCTCTCGTACAGAGGTCACCATTCGATTCTACAAGGTTGGATCCTGCAACTCGAAGGGCACCTCCCTGGTGAGAACTTCCTTGCTTTGCCGGGCCTGCCAACCGATCGATGCAGATCCCCAAATCCTCACAGCCGATTCTCAGCACACCAGGCCTTATGAGGCTTTCGTGAGATGATTCGGCTGTTACCTGCAAGCTTGGAGGTTGTCAGTGGCGCCGAGGAGGATTGGCGGTCTGAGTGTGAGCGCGAATCGAATCATTCGATGCCGGTCGTAGGAGCTACGCGGAACCGCCTCGGGGCCGAGGCGTGCTGTCGCCCAGTGAGGAGCTGATTTGACCGTGCCAGGAGAATCGCTGCGAAGAGCAACAGCCGGGGCCGTGTTGGCTGGGTCGGCATTTGAAGCACTGCGGGGCATCTCGGCTCGCGAGCGTCAGACATACACCGCGATCAACAACCTCCCAGACGCCCTCGCCCCCTTCGTTTGGGTGCCCATGCAGTTCGGGAGTCTGACATCGCCACTAGCAATTGGCTCAGTTGCCTACCTGACCACGCGCCGATCCGATCCTGCTGTGTCCATCATCGCTGCCGGCGTCACAGCCTGGATCACCGCCAAGGTTGTGAAGAAGGTGGTCGGACGCGGCCGACCGTTCGATTCTGATCCCCACACGAGCCTTCGACTCGGCACAGACACCACCGGCAGCCTCGGGTTCGTGTCAGGCCACGCCGCCGTTGCAATGGCTGTCGCCAGCGTACTCTCCCGCCACACTTCGCCCACTCTCGGCACTGCCTTCTACGGACTCGCCTGTCTCGCAGGAGTGTCGCGCGTATACGTGGGTGCCCACTGGCCGATCGATGTGATAGGCGGACTTGCCCTTGGCATTCTCGCCGATGAGATCACGCTCCAAGCTGTCGTCGAGCTGTCGCACATCCCACGGTCGGGGATGTCGGACTCCTGAGCTTCCAACACCAAGAGACCCCGAGCAGCATCAGGCCGGCTCGCTGAAGTATCGCAGTAGCCGAAGGGCCGCCACACGCGCAGGTGCGCGCTATGTGCAGGCATGCTGAGGTCACGGTCGATGCCCACAGGCACGATGCATGCGACGCTTGCTGTTGATGGCCCTGTCAGGCGCAGCAGTCAGGCGTCGATCAAGTCGGGTGTTGCCATCGTGGTTGCCGCCCTGCGACGGCCGAAGAGCAGATATGCCAACGCTCCCGGCCCAGCCATCGCCACCACCTTCCACACGCCCACCCTGCCGCGCACTAGCTCGGCCGGACGCCTCCGGAGATCGCGCTGTGCCACGAAGATCAGGACCGCAGCCACGATCAACCCAACGATCTTCTTGGCCGCGCGTGCGTACCGATCCGTCCGTTCGGCATCGATGTCCACGACCGCCGCGTCGGTCTCCTCTGGGACTGCCTCAGGCTCCATACTTGCTCCTTTCACTCGATGGAAGTACGACGCCTCCAGTGTCTCACCAATCGTTCAAGCTGCACACCCTGGAGGAGGGGATGTGCGTACTCAGATGATGATCATGCTGATCGTCGAGACGATATTCCTCGTCTCGGTCGCTGCGCTTCTTGCGTTGATCATTGGTTGGGCTGGCTCGGGGGTGTTGGCTTGGGCTTGTCGCCGTGGTGAGCGGCCCTCAGGTAA
>QMQC01000219.1 GCA_003648875.1 Actinomycetota bacterium | reverse complement strand
TCGCGGTGCAGGGGAGGAAACTCCTGCTTCAGCCGCCGCATGACCGTCGTTCGTCCTGCTTTCTGGACGCCGTAGAACGGCATGTCTGTCTTCATATAGGCAGCCATCGGTCCTGCCTTTGCAGGGTCAGCAACAGCGGCGAGCTCCGATCTGACGACTTCCATGAGGGCCCGGGTGTCCATTGGCGTCACGGTAGCGAGCGCACCCGCTACTAGCTTGGAACCATGTCCAGGGATCCAGCGGACGACCGAACGCGCGACAGGCGAGGCACTGGCGTCATCATCGGAGCCACAGCTGCATCCGCTGTAGCGGTTCTGGTGTTCCAGGCCGTGGCAAGCCGAACGCTCGGAACCGACGGATTCGCGCCCATCGCTGTCCTGTGGACGGTGATGTTCCTGCTGTTCACCGTGCTCCAGTTGCCAGCCGAGCAACATCTCACAAGAGCGCTCGTCGTGACCAGATCCCTTGACGACCTGCGCGGTGTGTATCGAGCGATGTTCGGTGCGTTCGCCTTGGCACTCCTCGTGGGCGTCCTGTTCACCTGGTTCACCATCGATCGTTTCTTCGAGGGCAACTTCCTCTATGTCGCGATCACCGCGGCGATCGTCGTGGCGAGATCGATCATGTCGACCGCCCGTGGATCACTCGCAGGCCATCGGAGGTTCGCCGCATACGGTGCAACGATCGCATTCGAGGCTGGTGCGTTGCTCGTGGGCGGGGTCATTGTGATGGCGTTCGACGGCACAGCGCCGGCGTTTGCAGTCGTGATGGTGATCGCCCCCCTGGCCACGCTGCTGACCAGACCGTTCGCACCGATCGAGGGCCACGGGGACCGGCCGAACGTCGAACCACAACCGGCATCGTTCCTGGCGTGGCTGATCGTGGCAACAGCAGCCAGCCAGGCGATCATCGCAGGCGGTCCGATCGCAGTGAGCTTCATCGGTGGGAGCACTGCAGCCGTGAGCATCTTCTTCACATCGTTCGCTCTCCTGCGCGGCCCGATCACATCTGCATACAACCTCGTTGCACGGGTGCTGCCCGACTTCACCGAACTCGCTCACGGCAGCGATCCACATCGGCTCTGGAGGTGGGGGCCCAGGCTCGTCGTGTTCGGTGTCGCCGTTGCAGTGGTCGGGGCCATCGGCGCGGGCCTGTTCCTCCGACCGTTGGTCGGAGCGATCTACGGAGATGCGTTCCGTCCTCCGCAACTCGCTGCTGTGTTCGGCGGAGCAAGTATCGGTCTCGGGCTCGGCGCCCTGTTCGCAACCCAGATGTACACGGCTGCGGCGAGGGGTGTGAAGCTCGCCCTCAGTTGGTCGATCGCCCTTGCTGCGTCCCTCGCGTTCCTTGCGTTGAGCAATCTCGAACCCATCACCCGCACGGCCGGCGCCTTCGGCGTCGGCGAGGCGACGGGACTCCTCGTGCTCGGACTCGTGTTCGTTGAGCGTCGCCATCGATCACCCTCGCAGTAGGTTCCAAGCAATCGAACCTATCCTGCTGGACATGAATTCAAGACAGCTGCGTTGCATCGCGTTGTTCGCGACCTCTGCGATGCTGACGGTGGCGTGCTCGACTGCTGAACCCGCTGCAACAACGACAAGCACGAACGCCACGGCGGTAACCACGCTCCCTCCGGTAGCAACCACAACGACGTCTCTCCCCCCGGCAACGACAACCACCGAACCACCAGTCGAAATCTCGGCCTCGATCAATGGCCTACCCGCAGAAACCAGCGCCATCGATCGGCGTCTGGTTGCCATCAAGATCGACAACCACATCAAGGCACATCCCCAGTCTGCACTCCAGGCTGCAGATGCCCTCTTCGAAATCCCCGTCGGAGGCCGGATCACCCGGTTCAGCGCGCTCCTCCACCAGAGTGACCTCGACTGGGTTGGACCGAACCGCTCAGGAAGACCAACAGACTCCGAGGTGATGACCGCCTTTGGAGAATCCCCATTCCAAATCTCAGGCGCACAGGATTGGATAGAGGACATCTTCAGGTCCGACGGCATAAAGGTCGTGTACGACATGGGTGTCACGACCTTCCGTGAGCATGCCAGGCCCGCTCCTCACAACCTCTTCACGTCAACCGTGTTGATCCGTGACTGGGCGGATTCGAGGGGCTGGTCCGACGAGAACCCCGGCAATCTCTTCGTGTACGGAGAACCGACTTCCCCCGACGCCGAGGCCACCAGGATCGAGGTCTCCTTCTCAGATGTGGCGCCCCCGACGTGGGCATGGGACGGAACCCAGTACCTGAGGTTCCACGGCACGACCCCACACGAGTGGATCAACAGGGAAGGCGACACAGGCCAGGTTGCCTTCGATACGCTTGTGGTCCTGAAGATGCGCAAATACATCAAATCAGATCCTGCACATCAGGGATCTTCCGTCCCGGCGATGGACACCGTCGGCAAGGGTGACGCCTTTGTGTTCTACAACGGGCAGGTCGTCGGCGGCACATGGGAGCGCGGGTCCAAGAGCGACAGGTTCTTCCTCACGACTGCCGATGGCGTAGAAATGGTCCTGCCACCCGGTCGTGTGTGGATCTCATTCCAGCCTGACAACAAACCCCTCACCTGGGAGTGAGCAATGGCTCCTGCAACCGAGACTGCCTCGCAGGTTCGCACAGGCCGCATGCTTGCCGCCGATGTGGTCGCCGAAGCCCTCGAACGCGCTGAGAATTCTCAGAACCAACTCAACGCCTTCACGCTCATCGATCACGAAGGCGCCATGGCAAGAGCCAGAGGCATAGACAAACTGGTCGCAGATGGCAGAGACCCCGGACCGCTTGGGGGTGTGCCCGTGGCGCTCAAGGACCTGATCGACCAGGCCGGTCTCCCGAACACGAAGGGTGCCTCGTTCCCAGTCGATCCCTCCGCGAATTCGGCAACAGTTGTGCGGCGTCTCGGCGCTGCGGGTGCCGTGATCATCGGGCGAACCGGCCTCCACGAGTTCGCCTTCGGGTTCACGTCTGAGAACCACTGGTTCGGCCCTGTGCGCAACCCATGGGATCTCGAGACCTCCCCCGGTGGGTCGTCAGGCGGATCAGGGGCAGCGGTTGCAGCAGGCATCGTTCCGATCGCCGTCGGGACCGACACCGGTGGATCTGTGCGTGTTCCGGCAGCTCTCTGCGGAACATTCGGACTCAAGGTCACCCACGGAAGGGTGCCACTCACCGGTGTCTATCCCCTCGTGGCCTCCCTCGACACCGTCGGACCGATCGCGAACACCGTCGGTGATCTCATCGCTGCGTACCTCGTCATGGCCGGCGACGATGCGGCAGACCCGTGGTCCCAACCGAGACCTGTCGACAGTGTGCCCCACTCCGTTGATCTCCCCAGCCTCAGGTTCGGTGTCGTCAAGCAGTGGCTTGCACCACGCCACACCTCTGAGGTCGAAGAGGGAATCCGGATGTTCATCGAAACGGTCGCCTCCCAAGGAGCCGAGGTCGTCGAGGTCGATGAGCCCGGACTCATCGAAGACCCTTCAGCCACTCTTGCATTCGGACCAGAGGTCATTGCGGTCCACGGAGAACGGTTCGCAAGCAACCCGGATGGCTACGGCCCGAAGATCCGGGTCCGTATCAACGATGCAAAGCAGGGCACAGTTCAGGACGTTCTGGCAGCCATGGCATGGCGTTCCTCTGCGAGGGCCATTGCGGCCAGGCTCTTCGCATCGGGCATCGATGCCCTCATTGCCCCAACGGTCGGTGGCATGAGCAAGACGATCGGTGACGAAGACATGGATCTCGATGGACAAAGGGTCTTCCATCGCAAGCTTCTCGCCTCCTTCACTGCACCGATCAATCAGATCGGCGCACCAAGCATCGCTGCTCCCGTTGCAGGCACAGGTGGCCCTCCCGTTTCGTTGCAACTCATCGGCCCGATGTGGGGAGAATCGAGATTGCTCGGTGTCGCGACCACGCTCGAGACAGCCGGTGTGCTCGGTGTGTCAC
>QMQC01000218.1 GCA_003648875.1 Actinomycetota bacterium | reverse complement strand
CTATTTCCGTACAACAGATGTGACGGGTGCTGTGGCGTTGCCTGAGGGCACTGAGATGGTGATGCCTGGTGATAACACTGCAATGACTGTTGTTCTTGGCAAGCCGATTGCTATGGATGAGGGTTTGCGGTTTGCTATCCGTGAGGGTGGCAGGACTGTTGGTGCCGGCCGGGTCACAAAGATCGTCAAGTAGAAGAAGTGAAGAAGTTCACAGTCGACAGTTCAAAGTTCAGAACTGAAAACTGAAAACTGACGAACGAACGAAGAGAGAGAAAGATAATGGCAAACGAGCATCGGATCCGCATCCGACTGAAGGCCTACGACCACTCGGTCGTAGACGAGTCCGCGCGGAAGATCGCGGAAACGGTGGTCCGCACCCAGGCGAAGATCAGGGGTCCGATACCTCTGCCGACCAAGATCCATCGCTACACGGTCATCCGTGGACCCCATGTGGACAAGACATCACGCGAACAGTTCGAAATGCGTATACACAAGCGGCTCATCGACATCCTTGAGCCAACTCCAAAGACGGTCGACTCGCTCATGCGTCTCGACCTCCCCGCCGGCGTCGAAGTTGAGATCAAGACATGAATGCGATCATTGGCGAGAAGCTGGGGATGACCCAGATCTTCGACGAAGCCAACCGAGCGATCCCTGTGACCGCTGTGAAAGCGGGTCCTGTCGTCGTGACGCAGATAAAGCGTCCAGAGACAGATGGTTACTCCGCGATTCAAATCGCTTTCAAGGAGATGTCCACCGAGAAGGCCAATCGTCCGACCACCGGCCACTTCTCCAAGGCGGGTGTCGTGCCGCATCGTCACGTCGTCGAAGTGCGCGTCGACGACCCAGATGCCTATGAGATCGGTCAGGTCATCTCGGTTGCAGACGTGCTCGAGGTCGGCAAGAAGGCCGATGTCACCGGAATCACCAAGGGCAAGGGCTTTGCCGGAGTGATGAAGCGTCACAACTTCAAGGGCCAAGGGGCTTCACACGGTGTGCACAAGGTCCACCGTGCGCCAGGCGCCATCGGTGCTTGCGCCACGCCCGCTCGCGTGTTCAAGGGCAAGCGAATGCCAGGGCGCATGGGAGGGGATCAGCGCACGATCTTGAATCTGGAAGTGATCGAGGTCGATGCCGACAGGAACCTGCTCCTGCTCGCGGGTGCAGTTCCCGGAGCAAAGGGCTCCGTCATCGTTGTGCGAGAGGCGGTGAAGGCCAATGGCTGACAAACTCACTGCACAGCTCTACACGGCTGATGGAGCCGCAAAGGGCGAGGTGGATCTCAACCCTGACATCTTCGGCATTGAACCGAACGCAGACGTCATGCATCAAGTTGTAACCGCACAGCTCGCCGCGAAGCGCGCCGGAACGCACTCGACCAAGACCCGCGCCGAAGTGCGTGGTGGTGGTGCGAAGCCGTGGCGCCAGAAGGGTCTGGGACGTGCACGGCACGGCTCCATCCGCTCCCCTCAGTGGGTTGGCGGCGGCGTTGCGCACGGTCCAAAGCCCCGTGACTACAGCCAGCGGACGCCAAAGAAGATGAAGCGCCTTGCGCTGCGTAGCGCCCTTTCTGACAGGGCAGCCAATGGCCAGATCAAGGTTGTGGAGTCGTTCAGCGTCTGGGATGAGCCAAAGACGAAGAACGCTGTCGCTCTTCTTGAAGCGATGGAAGTTACCGGCAAGGTCCTCCTCATCGCCGAAGATCATGAACGCTCAGCGATCAAGTCTTTCCGCAACCTCGATCACGTGAAAGCGTCAAACCTTGGACAGGCGAATACCTACGACGTGCTTTGGGCAGAGACGGTCATCATGAGCCAGGGCACGCTTGCACTCGGCCAGAGCGCTCCAAGGGGTACCGAGGAGCATGCCGCGGGCGTCCAGGAGGGCGCCAGCCATCAGCCATCAGCCATCAGCTCTCAGCAAGAAGCCGATGGCGGAAACCAGAAGGCTGACGACGCAACCGACGAGCAGGGCGAGGAGGTTGCCTGATGAAGAATCCGCGCGACATCATCATCGAGCCTGTCGTCTCGGAGAAGTCCTACGACCTGGTCGAGGACAACAACACATACACGTTCATCGTGGATCCTCGGACGAACAAGACCGAGATCAAGCAAGCCATCGAGACCATCTTCGACGTGAAGGTGACGTCAGTGAACACGATGAATCGCAAAGGCAAACACAAGCGCACCGGATACATCGTGGGTAAGCGCAAGGACACGAAGCGTGCCCTTGTCACCCTCGCTGCCGGTGACTCGATAGACGTTTTCGAGGTATAGCTCATGGGTGTAAAGAAACTCAAACCGACTTCACCTGGGCGCCGATTCCAGACTGTCTCCGACTTCAACACGATCACGAAGTCGACTCCGGAGAAGAGCCTGTTGGCTCCCAAGACGCGCTCAGCGGGTCGAAACTCATACGGCAGAATCACCTCGCGCCATCGCGGTGGCGGACACAAGCGCCGTTACCGCATCATCGACTTTCGTCGTAACAAGGATGGTGTTCCGGCCAAGGTTGCCGGTATCGAATACGACCCGAATCGAAATGCCCGCATTGCGCTGCTCCACTATCTGGATGGTGAGAAGCGTTACATCCTTGCACCCGTCGGCATCAAGGTTGGAGACATGCTCGAATCCGGTCCCAAGGCAGAGATTCGGCCCGGCAATGCTCTCCCCCTTCGCAACATCCCGACCGGAACGGTCATCCACGCAGTCGAGCTTCGTCCGGGTGGAGGGGCGAAAATGGCTCGTTCCGCCGGCACGGCTGTCCAGCTGATGTCGAAGGAGAACAAGATCGCTCTCATCCGTCTCCCCTCTGGAGAGATGCGTCAGGTCAACCTCGATTGTCGCGCGTCGGTCGGTCAGGTGGGCAACACCGAGGCCGAGCTCGTCAAGATCGGCAAGGCGGGTCGTAACCGTTGGAAGGGCAGGCGCCCCCAGTCCCGCGGCGTCGCTATGAACCCGGTGGATCACCCACTTGGTGGTGGCGAGGGCCGTAGCTCGGGTGGTCGTCATCCGGTGAGCCCCTGGGGCAAGCCAGAGCGCAAGACCCGCAAGAAGAACAAGGCAAGCAGTCAGTACATCGTGCGTCGCCGTACGAAGAAGGGTAAGAGGTAAACCATGGCGAGAAGCCTGAAAAAGGGGCCGTTCGTCGATGAGCACCTCTTGGTGAAGGTCGAGAAGGCGGTCGCAAGCGGTGACAAACGCGTCATCCGTACGTGGAGTCGTCGCTCGACGGTCATTCCTGAGATGGTCGGTCTGACCATTGCGGTGCACGATGGTCGCAAGCACGTGCCCGTCTACATCAGCGAGTCGATGGTCGGTCACAAGCTTGGCGAATTTGCACCTACCCGCACATTCCGGGGCCACATGCGCGATCAGTCCGTGAGGCCGACATGAACGCACGCGCCCAGGCCAAGCATGTTCGCCAGTCGCCCTACAAGGTGCGCCGTGTGCTTGATCTCGTTCGTGGTCTTCCCGTGGATGAGGCACGAGTGGTACTCGATTTCACGAATCGCAAAGCCGCAGGCAGCATCAAGAAGGTGCTGGATTCTGCCATTGCCAATGCCGAACACAATTTCGCGCTCGACGCTGAAGAACTCTTTGTGCAGGAGGCATACGCAGACGAGGGACCGACGCTCAAGCGGTGGCGTCCTCGAGCACGGGGTCGCGCAACGAAGATTCGCAAGCGCACGAGCCATATCACGATCGTCGTAGCGGACCACGAGGAGGTTGCCTGATGGGGCAGAAGATCCACCCGTACGGACTGCGTCTCGGGATCGTCACCGATTGGAAGTCGCGTTGGTATTCCGACAAGGACTATGCCGCACAGGTCGCTGAGGATTACCACATCCGCAAATACCTGAAGGACGAACTGAAGCGAGGTGCGATATCGAGGATCGATATCGAGCGCATCGGTGGGAGCAAGGTTCAGATCGACGTCCACACGGGTCGTCCCGGTGTTGTCATCGGACG
>QMQC01000217.1 GCA_003648875.1 Actinomycetota bacterium | reverse complement strand
GGGTCCGCCCACGGGCCATCGGCCGGGCCGAGGGGGTGGGGCCGCTGTGCAGGGATGTCCGGCGCTGATTGTTGAGCGGCTCACGATTCTTCCGACTTCGTAGGTGATCACAGCTGTGATCATGACGGCGAACCACAGAAGCCATATCCAGAGATAGAAAGCAATCTCGGGAGAGGCGACCAGAAGCCCAACGGTGAACACGGAGTAGAGCACCGCAGCGGCGATGGAGAACCGTTGAACGAAATTGCCATTGCCCCGTGCAGTGGGCTCTTCAAGTCCGGCGCTGAAATCGAATTCGGTTGTTGCTATATGTTGCATGCATCGCGTATCGGCACGATCTGACTGCCACGTGAGAGTGGTTGTCGGCTGCACGAAGTGACTAGTCACTTCCGAGGAGATGCACGGTCCACGACGGAGGAAACGCTGTACCTGTGAACCGTCTGTCTTGCTAGCCAAACAATCTATGCCACCACCGGGCCCACATACCTGCGGCCGATGGAGTCGGAAGCTCACCGAGTACCTCTGCTGCATGATCCGGAGGCAGGTCGCCTACGAGCACGAAGTTGTTCGAGCCATCCCGCCAGTGGAGACGAACGACCTGGGCTGTGGGCACCATCTTGTACTTCCCCGATTCCGAGACGAATTCCGTCGAGTCCTCGAATCCGGAGACAACCGTATGGCCACCAAGGATGAACAGGGAGAACCGGAACAGTCCGTCGGTGTAGTAACCCTGCTCCGATCCACCGGGGGCACTGAAAGCGTCCACGAGTTGATATCCAGCGATCGAATCTGGCAACAGGATCGAATCTTCGCGCATCACGACCTCGGCGGGAACGTTTGCTCCGTCCATCGGCGCCTCGTATGTTCGGTACGCACGGAAGTCAGACAAGGTCGTTCTGCGATACAGGCTGCCGTCCCCGCTGTAGAACTCCTGGATCAGGAGTGCGCCGGACCGATCATCCACCACGAGAGTCGCCCGGAGCGTGTCACCCTCCGTAACTTCAACGATCCGACAAGGCCTCGACATGTGATTTGCCTTTGCAATCTCCTCGATCGTGTAGCGACTCGTCGAAATATCGCGTTGAACCGTCAGGAAGGTAACACCGGATGGTTCATCACCCATTGAGACGGCCTTCCCGTTCCCCGCCATTGACCATTTCGCGTCCCTTCGGACGATCTCCATGCCGTCAGCGTGTTCAACGAATTCTCTGCTGACCTGGGTTTGGCCACCCCACGCGGAAACGACGATGCGCGATGCCGTGTACGTGGAATCGCGGGCCACGGTGAGCACATCGTCCAATTCGGCTGCGGCGGCAGACGTGACAAACGATGTTGCGACCAGGAAGACGGAAGTCCCAACGACAAGGAAGCGGCGTACGGCGTTCATGGTGAGCTCGAGATCTGAACACCAATACCGCTCGAAGGTACTGATGCAACGGCCGTGTGTCGGGACTGGAGGTCGACAATGCTGACGGCAGCAGGCTCCGTCTCGGTGGCAAAAGGACCAACCGTGAACGCAAGGGCGACTGCTGCTACGCCGGAAGCAACGGCAAGGGCCGTTCGAAGACCTCGCTTGGCTTCCTTCGCAGCTTCACGACGGACCTCGAGGAATCCCGGAGGCTCAAGACCCGGAAGCGCACGC
Source organism: Actinomycetota bacterium (assembly GCA_003648875.1). GTDB lineage: Bacteria > Actinomycetota > Acidimicrobiia > Spongiisociales > UBA5794 > B3-G11. Next base: position 2,389 of record QMQC01000217.1, on the reverse strand, counting down.
ACGGCAGTTCGGCTGCGATCGAGTTCTGCGAGTTCGCGACGACAATCTGTGCAAGTATCCAAATGGGCGTTCAGTGCCGGCATCTCCATCGTGGCCAGCTCTCCGTCGAGATAGGCGGACAGCTGTTCACCGAGATGCTCACCCGGCAGAAGGTGGAGGGGAACATCGAGCATGGGGAGGATCCGCACGGTTCTCCGCACCTCTTGCAGACGTCGGAACTCAGCGATTGCACCAATGTCGTTCTCGAGGGCAACGACAACCTCATCGAGTTCCACCGGCGTCAAAGCACCATCGAGGTAGCACGACAGCAGCATCGAAAGGCGCTCACTTTGGGGGGTCATACCGGCCATGTCAGCAGTCCCCTCAACATGAATCGACCCCTGTGGATTCTCGACCGGACCGTGCCAACCGGCACATCTGCGGCATCGGCGATCTCCTCATAAGTGAGGCCAACGACATCACACAACACCACTGCCTCCCTGAAGTCATAGGGAAGCTTGAGAAGTGCCGCCTGTACGTCATCGGAGAGCCTCACAGATGCGAGGACTTCGTCAGGAGATGGCGATGCGCCGAGCTCGGAATGGTCGCCTTCCGGCAGTGGGGAAGTCGGGCGCCTTTGCTGTCTCCGAACCCCATCGAGGAATGTGTTGCGTGTGATTCGCCACAGCCAGCCTTCGAACGATCCAGGGGTGTACGAGGCGAGACCCTTGCGAACCTTCAGCAGAACTTCCTGTACGAGATCTGCCGCATCATCAGGATTGCCGGTCAAACGATACGCAAATGTATAGATCTTGCGCCCGTACCGGTGCGCAACATCTTCCCATGTCAGGATTGGGTATTCGGCCATAGTCCCCATCTCGCACGGTCTAACGCCGTGAACGCGATGTGAGTTCCGAAAATCTCCCTAAGCCGAGGAATCCTCGGCGTCGGCATCTTCCTCGGAGACGCCGTCTTCGACGCCCTTTTTGAACTCCTTGGCAGACGCGCCAAGCGATCGGGCGAGTTGTGGGAGCTTCGCTGCTCCGAACAGCAACAGCACCACAACGAGGATGATGATCAACTCGGGACCACCGATGTTCTTAATGAATGCAAGCATCGTTGATTCCTTTCGTACCGGCAGTGTACCCGACGGCATGTTTTTCACGGACTACGGACGCTGTTGGCGACATGCGCGGCTCAGAGGACTACTACGTCAGGCCGAAAGAATCGACAAAGGCCTGCAGGCGCTCTCGAGTGATGAATACGCAGCGCTTGTCGCGTTTCTCGCGCTCGTACATCGAATAAGGGCTGTATTTGTCCGTCACGAGAATCGCCTGACTCGGATCTGACTGGGCAACCTCTACTGCGAACCGCGCCAACACCGTGTCCTCCAGCTCCGGATGAGATCCGTGCGCATGAGGGAGGATGACGAGCAGCGTCTGTTGGCCGTTGCGAATGAGACCATACGTGTCGGCTTTGCCACCCAGACTCTCTGAGAAGCCTGACCTTCCAAGGTGCACGTCGTAGCCGCTCACCCGAAGCAGACCGAGTACGAGATCGTTCAACGACATCTCGTCGGTATTGACGCCGATGGACCGCAGGTGTGCCTCTGTGGGACCCGAGAGCTCGATCAATTCCGCAAGGGCTCCAAGGCTCGCCATTCCGTCAGAAGGCGAAGAAACGGTTGCGTCTGTGACTACCGCATGCACGGCAGCGATTGGATCGTGGAGTGGCTCCACCAGGACCGTGTCATCCCTGTCCGGAAGAACACCGGGATTGGGAAGGTCCACGGTGCAAAGTACGGCTGACTCCGAACCTCGCATCGCAGATACCTCGATGTGTCGAACGCCATCGAGTGGAAGACCCTCGTTGGCTTGGTCGCGGATGTACTCGACAGCCGAAGCGCACAGTAGGTCGATGAGGTGCTGACCCGGCTCGGCATCGCCGAGGGGCACAGCGAACAGTGTCGTCGCGGTATCACCCCTGACATGGAACTCGCTCACGATCGGCATCGGTCGCTTCGGCACGGGCGATGTCGAGGCAACCGAACGCTCCACGGTCTGTCCGGCGCTACGCAACGCATTCGCAGCGAATGCGATTACAGCGACAGCGACGACGATGATCAAGATCGTGAAGACAACGGTCAACGGATCTCCTTGAGTGGTTCGCCGTGAGTGTAAAGGATTCAGGCTGTCAGCCATCGATCAAAGGACGACGGACGCAGTCCGGCTTCCGGCATCCGGCACCCGCGTTCCGGCATCCGGCATCCGGCATCCGGCATCCGCGTTCCGACTTCCGCCAACCGCAATCCGCTCCAGCGGACTTCGGACAGGGAGCGCAGCGACCGCCCGGAAAGCTGAGCCGCAGCGAGCGAACCGCGTTAGCCAGCCTCTCTGGCCTCAGCTGCGAT
>QMQC01000216.1 GCA_003648875.1 Actinomycetota bacterium | reverse complement strand
TCGGTCGCCGGTCGGCGTGAAGCGAATGGTGCGATTTCGTTGATCCACAAACGCCAACCTACATCAACCCGGGATCAGCTGCGCCTGGACAGATATCGAGATCACGCATAACGGCACATATGCGCTCCTCGTGGTCCGCACATATTGCCGGATATGCGCTATCTCTGATCTGACCGCGGCTCCCGCCCGATGGAGGGAGTTTCGGCTCCGAGAGGCTGAGTCGTTGATAGCTGGCGGGTGGCGACCGCTGGGCCTGGAGGCCCCCCATCCGCTGAGTCCTTGATACAGTTGTCGACTGAATTGCCGGGGATGGGAATGACCGGTGGGCGAAGGGAGACTGCATGAGATGGGTCGGGCGGTGACTCACCGAGAGGCGGTTGTCACGCGTCGACACTGGTTTCACCTGTTGCTCGGCATCGCTTTCCTTATGGCAGGGACACTGATCATGGTTGCGGTCATCTATCCGACAATGAGATGGAAGATGGACCTTGTTCCTGGTGTTCCCCCAAACACCGTGCTTCAGCCTGAGGCGTGGTCCGTGACCGACGAATCGGCCACCTTCGCCGTCCTTGGTGACAACGGCACGGGTGGCCGCAATGCGATGGACATTGCCAGACAGATGGCTCAGACCTATGAGGAGACGCCATACGGCCTAGTCGTCCTGCTCGGTGACATCTCCTACTACGGCAGCATCGCCGACCGGTACGAAGAAGTGTTCCTCGAGCCGCTCGGTCCATTGCTGGACGCGGGTGTCACCTTCGAGCTGGCGGTCGGCAACCACGAGTTGGAGTACGTGCCAAGCAGCGAAGCGAACCGGGAGATCGTTCGCCGCATTGAAGAAGTCGGCACCAAAGGGTCCTTCTATTCCGTGGTGCATGGCCCCGTTGAGATCTTCATTCTCGACTCGAGCACACCGCAGATCACAGGGTCTGCTGGGCCTGAACAGATCGCGTGGCTTGAGGGTGCCCTGTCTGCCTCGTCCGCAGCGTGGAAGGTGGCGGCGTTCCATCATCCCCCGTATTCATCTGGTGGGCGCGGGTCGAGTGTTGAGGTGAGGGACGTGCTCGAGCCGCTCTTCGTTCAATACGGAGTCGATCTTGTGCTGACCGGCCACGACCACCATTACGAACGCACGGTTCCGCTCGATGGGGTCACATACGTTGTCAGCGGTGCAGGTAGCAAGCTACGGGCTGCCGGAGCGAGCGACTTCACCGCGGTGTCAGAGAACATCCTCCAGTTCATGATCGCTGAGGCCACCACCGACTCTCTGGTTCTGCGCGCTGTCGGCGCTGACGGTGCCATCATCGACGAGTTCACCCTGGTGAAGGAACGATGACCTCCTCGCGGCGTGCCCAAGTTGGGACAGTGAGCGGTTTGAGCGCCGCGCTCATCCTCATCTTCGGTCTTGTCCCGGTCGCGTTCCTCGGCTGGGCTCGATCTGCTGGCAGCCTCGGCAGGCTCAGCGCCCTCGGGCTGTGGGTGATGGCAGCCCTTGTCACGTCGATAGCGGCATCAGCCGGGGTTGTTGTCTATCAACAGGCGGTCGATGCCGAGACGCGGCCGGTCGATCTCTGGATTGCCTCGTTCTTAGCGCTCGTCACATGGTGCATCGGCGTGCTCACCCTGGTGCCGGGACTGGTCTTTCTCCGCCTCACCGACGACCGCTCACTCGACCAGTACGGCGCCAGGTTCTTCCTTGAATGGGCCCTCATATATGTACTCGTAGCCGCGGCGGCTCTAGCACTGGGCCGCTGGTCATTGCGCTCCCTGAGAGCCACCCATATTGCCGGTAATGGGCGGCGGGTCTAACCGAACAGGATGCCGATTGCGTCGCCGGTCAGGATAACTCCGAAGACCAATAGGAGCACGCTCATGACGGCAGCGTTGTTCCGGATCATCCAGTTCTTTGTGTTGTCTAGGGCCGGTCGTACTCGATCACCAGCGATGAGATAGCCGCCGACCGGAATGGCGATCGTCAGTGATGCCACGACGACGAACACTCCAGCGGCGAGGACTGTCTCTCCAGTGCTCAACTCGGCGGCTCCAATCACTGCGCCCGCTGCTGCAGCGAGCACCAGGTTCTTTGGATTCAAGACTGTGAGTAGCAGTGCGAGGCCGAGAGCGCCGCCACCACCCATTTTGTCTACTCCTACCATCCACTTTGGCATGGGTGTCTCGTCGTCGGGTCCTGGTCGTGAAGCCCACTGGCGTGCGGCGACGACGAGGAGAAGCAGTCCTAGGACACCCTTGATCACACCGCTGGTTGTTGACGGTTCACCGGTATCGCCTCCGAGTCCAGGCACGAGCACGACCACGGTAACAACCAGCGTGATCCCAATCAGCCAACCGAACAGAAAGGAGGGTCCAGTCACCCGTGCCCTGCTGGCGAACAACATCAGGATCACCGCTGCAATAGGGATTGGGCTCACAGCGATGCCGACCGCAAACCCGATCACTTCTCCCACTACTTCTGCCATGACCGTCTACTTCACACGACCGCCACCGGAATCGGCGGTATCCAGGTCTTATCGAGGACTGATTGCTGCGGCTTGTACAGGCGCAGTGCGTAGTTCCATCCGTCCATAACGAATAGATGGTTCTTCAGCCCTGCACCTTCGGGTGAGAGGTTGAGCACAACCGTGCCGTCTGGTTCTGGCTGGGACGTGACCCCATTCAGGTTGTACGAGTCATACGTGTTTGGTTCCAGATACCCGTCACGGTTGTAGATCGTGACGGACCAGAAACCGTCAACTGGTACACGGTCAAGCGTGAACGTGTACCGACCAGCCGGCATTGGCTGCGACTCGATGTAGTAGTACGCCTCCGACTCTGGAAGCCCGCCCCAACCGAACGCCGTCCCGATCAGGTGCCTGGTGGGATCCACCTGGGTCCGACTGCCGAACGTCCGGTCCGAGTTCGGGAGTCCCTCAGAAAGAGCTAGCAACGCATCCCTGGTTGAGTTGAGACTCTGCTCGTCGAAGTCGGGATGGGTGAACGGCTGGGACGAGTTGGCGCTAATCACGAGTCCGTCTTGGAGACGATTCACCTCGCCTGCGTCATCGGAACTCACAGGGTTGACGAACGTGCGGGCGCTCAGGTTGACGAAGGGTGTTTCATGCTCGTCAACAGTGAGATCATATGTGCCTGGTCCGCTGAATACTCGGTTGATGTAGTGCTCGGAGTTCACGACCATCACCGTCATGTATCGGTCGCCTGCGTCGGGCAGCGTCACCGATGCGCCCTTGCTGATATCAACAATCGCTGCGCTGTACAGGGTGTCACGATTCATCCGGATTACCGGCTGATTCTCAGCTCCAGCCGGTCTTCGAAAGTGAAACCACTGATTGGTACCCCCCATCAGCTTCAGCGAATCGTCGAACAGTCGAGCAGTCTCGGCAGCCCTGAAGTTGTCAACATTCACATGCTCTGCCACCGGTGCCTCCTCAGTGCCTCTTGCGTTCGAAGTTCGGAGCATACGCTCAATCCGGATCGCCGTTGCCGCATATAACGGCACATATGCGCCCCCTGTGGGCCGAACATATTGCCGGATATGCGTGGGTGGGGTGGCTTGAGACCCTCGCAATTGTGTCGTAGCCGTCGGGTATGCTCTCGCCGAGTCGCAACGAGAGGGAGCTTCGATGAGGAACGTACAGGTTGAGCGGACCATGTCCGTAGATCGGTCGAGCGTCTGGGCAGTACTGGCGGACTACCCCAACATCGCGGACTGGAACGACGGCGTCAAGAACAGCTACGCCATCGGCGACGCAACCGAGGGCGTCGGAGCCCAGCGACAGACCGAACTGGCCCCCGACGGAAAAATGAGGATGAGAGAGACCGTCTCCGAGTGGGTGTCCGAAGAGAGAATGGTAATCGCCATCGACAAGATGGAGAAGATGCCTGTCAAGCAGGCCACAATGACGTTCACCCTTTCCGGCGGCGACGAAACCACGCTGTTTACGATGACATACGACTACGAACCCAAGAATGCGATGTGGTCCCTTTTGGGGCCAGTCCTCGACCGGCAGTTTGGCAAGGGCTTCAACGGAT
>QMQC01000215.1 GCA_003648875.1 Actinomycetota bacterium | reverse complement strand
TGGCTTCGAGCGTTTCAGTGAGTTCAGCGGAGAGTTCGAAAGTGCGTTCGTAGTCGCCCGCGGCGTGATCGAGGGCAGACGCGAGCTCCTCCTTCCGTTCCTCGAGCTTCGGAATCGTCTTCGTGAGCCGATCAAGGTCACGCTTGTCGTTGTATGTGAGCTTCGTTCTTTGCCGCCTGGGCCTATTACTGCGAGAGGATCGTCCTGTGATCTTCTGATGTGATCGCACGGATGCCGTCTCCCTGTACGCGGACCATCCGCCCGGGTGGTGTCGAACGGATCCGTCCGGTTCGATCGAGAAGATATCCGAGCAGACCCTGTCGAGGAAGTACCGGTCGTGGCTCGCAACCACGAGAGCACCGACCCAGGCATCGAGGTACTCCTCGAGCACATTGAGCGTGTCGATGTCCAGGTCGTTCGTCGGTTCGTCCATGAGCAGCAGGTTCGGCGCCTCCATCAGGCTCAGAAGGAGCTCGAGACGGCGGCGCTCTCCACCGGAGAGATCACCGATCTCGGATTGCTGCTGATCCCTCGTGAACTGGAATCGTTCGAGCATCTGGGAGCCGGACACCTTGATGCCGCTCTCGAGACGAACCTCGTCGAGGTGCTCGCGAACGACCGCGTGGACGCGCATGGTCGGGGGGATCGGTCTGAGATCCTGTCCGTACCAGCCGTGATGGATGGTCGATCCGGTCGTGACCTTCCCCTCATCCGGTTCGATGCGCTCCGCGATGAGACGCAGCAGGGTCGTCTTGCCTGCGCCGTTCGGACCGACGATGCCGATGCGAGCATCAGGATGAAGCTTGTGGTCGACGTGGCGGAGTACCCAGTTGTCGTCGTACCTCTTGCCGACGTTGTGGAGATTGACGACCTTCGATCCGATGCGGCGCGAAGGTAGGTCGATCGTGAGGTCCTGCCGTGCCAGGCTTCGTTGCTCCGCCATCAGTTCTGTGGCCTTCTTGACCCGGTAGCGCGACTTCGATGTGCGCGCCTTTGGGGACCGGCGTAGCCACCGAAGCTCCGTCCTGATTCGCTGCTGTTTGCGGTGTTCAGTGGCTGCTTCCTGTGCATCTCTCGTGGCAGCCGCTTCCAGGTAGTCCTCATAGGTGCCCTGATGTGCGTGCAGCTTGTGGTCGTGAACCTCGACGATCTTGTTCGCAACGCTGTCGAGTAGATACCTGTCGTGGGTCACGAGCAACAGCGCTTCCTTGCGCGAGACCAGGTGGTCTTCAAGCCAGTCGATAGCGTCGACATCGAGGTGATTCGTCGGCTCATCGAGGATCAGAAGATCGCACTCTGCTGCAAGCGAGAGAGCCAGGGCAAGGCGTTTCTTCTGACCGCCGGAGAGACTTGCACACCGCACGGTTGGGTCTGTGAGGCCCAGTCGATCACCGAGAGCGATGGTTCGTCGCTCGTCTCCCAGCAATTCACCGACGGTCTCGTCGTCATCAAATACGGGATCTTGATCGAGGGCTGCCACACGAAGCCCCTTGGATCTGACAACTGAACCGGTGTCCTGATCCTCAGCTCCGGCGATGATCGCCAGGAGCGTCGACTTGCCTGATCCGTTGCGCCCGATGACGCCGATGTGCTCCCCCGCAGAGATGCCGAGTGAAACAGCATCGAGCACAGCGATCTCCGGATAGTTCTTGGTCACGGCCTCGAGGCTCAAGAGATGCATGGCGGGAGGGTAAGGCGCTACCGGGCTTGGGTCGAGTCGCGGGGCATGCTCATCTCGTTCGGTCGACGACCCGTTGGGCTTTTCCAAGGGACCTCGCAACATCTCCGGGTGACTCAACTCTCACATCCACCGTGATACCGATGTTCTCCTTGATGTGCCGGGTCGCAGATGCCGCCAGGTCTCCTGCCGTGTCAGGATCGATCTGATCGACCGATTCAACATGCACGATGATCCCCTTTACGTTTCCCTGCTGCACAACCTCGAGTTGATAGTGCGGGGCGAGTCCTGCAACCTTCATCAGCTCGACCTCGACCTGACTTGGGTACACGTTGACACCGCGAATGATGAGCATGTCGTCGGTCCGCCCCTTGATGCGTTCGATTCGACGCATCGTTCGAGCAGTACCAGGGAGGAGTCTCGTGATGTCACTTGTGCGGTAGCGGATAACGGGCATCGCCTCTTTGGTGAGCGAGGTGATGACGAGTTCACCCTCTTCACCGTCCGGTACTGCCTCACCTGTGTCAGGATCGATGATCTCAGGGTAGAAGTGGTCCTCCCACACCGTGAGCCCGTCCTTGGTCTCGATGCACTCCGCGGCGACGCCTGGTCCGATGACTTCCGACAGCCCGTACAGGTCGACAGCGTGGATTCCAAGTCTGTCCTCGATCTGGACCCGCATCTCGTCCGACCACGGTTCTGCTCCGAAGATGCCGATCTCGAGGGAGGTTGCCCTCGGGTCGAGGCCCTGGTTCTCCATCTCGTCTATCAGGCTCAGGCAGTAGGAAGGTGTGATGAGGATGATCCGTGGCTTGAGGTCGTTGATGAGGGTGACCTGTTTCTCCGTCTGGCCTCCTGACATGGGGATGACAGTGCATCCCAGTCGCTCGGCGCCGTAGTGGGCGCCAAGACCACCGGTGAACAGGCCGTACCCATAGGCCACGTGTGCGATGTCACCCCGACGTCCACCGGCCGCGTACATGGACCTGGCCATGACATCTGACCACACGTCGATGTCATTGCGGGTGTACCCGACAACGGTCGGCTTGCCCGTCGTCCCGGACGAGGCATGTATGCGAATGACATCCTGTCGCGGTACGGCGAACATCCCGAACGGGTAGTTGAGCCTGAGGTCCTCCTTGACGAGGAAGGGGACACGGGAGAGATCTTCGAGCGTCCGGAGATCCTTCGGATGTCTTTCGGCGGCATCGAACGCTTCTCGGTAGTGTGCGACGTTGTCGTACGCGTGTCCCAGTGACCACTTGAGGCGTTCAAGCTGGAGCGCACGCAGTTCGTCGATGCCCGCTGTTTCGATGGAGTGGAGACCTGGCATGAGTCGATCGTAATCGCCGTCTCGTCCGTGAATCAGCCCTGGGTGCTCACGATTTCGTCATCGGGATAGCAGTACGCCCAGTACTCGTCCGGTTCCTTCGATCTCACCACGCCGTGGCCCTGTTCGTTCCAGTGCCTGCGGGCGTGCCTGTTCTTGGATGAGTCACAGCATCCCGTGTGTCCGCACGCGACGCAGAAGCGCAGGTGCACCCAGATGTCGCCGATGGCAAGGCACTCCTCACAGCCGCCCTCAGGCATCGGTACGAGGGGGACGGTTTCGAGATGTGGACATGGTGCAGTCACATGTTCTCCTGTGGTTGGTCGGCTTGGTCAGGTGTCTTGGGTGATCGGCAGTGTCACGGTGAAGATCGTTGCATCGAGTTCCGAGGACACCGTCAGTGACCCTCGGTGCTCAGTGACGACGATGCTGTACGCCGTGTCGAGACCCAGTCCCGTCCCCTTGCCTGGTTCCTTTGTCGTGTAGAACGCCTCGAATATCCGATCGATGACCTCATCAGGGATCGGCGGACCGTCATTCTCGATCTCGACGACGACATCTGAGTCCCGAGGGAAAACTCGGATCGTGATCCGGCCATCGGTGAGGTTCGCCTCATGGATCGCATCTGCTGCGTTGTCGATGAGGTTCGTCCACACCTGGTTGAGTTGGCTGCCATACGCAACGATGTCAGGCAGATCGTCTGCGTATTCGGTGCTGATGGTCATGTCCCTTGTCTTCGAGCGCAGGATCAGCAGTGTGTCCTCGATACCTTGGGCGACGCTTACTTCTTGAACCGGTGCCTGGTCGAGGAACGAATACGACTTGAGTGCCCCAACGAGTTCGGAGAGCCTCCGCGATCCCTCCGTCACCTCTCCGAGCAGTGCCCTTAGGCTTGCGGTTGCGGCAACGAACGAGATCGTGTCCTCAGCGAGATCACCGTCGATCCCTTTGAGATCCTCGGTCGTGAAACCGGACGCAGCGAGCTCAGAAGCCAACCTCCATGCGTCGGAGATGCCCATCGTCTGAAGCGTCTTGGCGATGGAT
>QMQC01000214.1 GCA_003648875.1 Actinomycetota bacterium | reverse complement strand
TTCGCCGCCTTCCGTGATCTCGATGCCGGTGACTGGATCGGTGCGACAGGCGAGGTGATCGCCACCAAGCGAGGCGAACTGAGCGTTCGGATCTCTCAGTTCGAGCTTCTGCAGAAGAGCCTGCGGCCGCTTCCGGACAAGTGGCACGGGCTCAAGGATGTTGAGCAGCGAAGCCGGCGGCGATATCTCGATCTGCTTGCAAACGAGGACGCGAGAGCGGTCGCCCTCACGAGGGCCAGGATCGTCAGTGAGTTGCGGACCCAGTTCGAACGGCGGGGTTACGTGGAGGTTGAAACACCCGTCCTGCTCCCCGAAGCGACGGGTGCCATTGCAAAGCCGTTCACGACGAGCCACAACGCTCTCGAAATGGAAATGAGTCTTCGCATCGCCACCGAGTTGTACCTGAAGCGTCTCGTGGTTGGCGGCATCGAGAAGGTGTTCGAGATAGGCAGGATCTTTCGCAACGAAGGTATCGATTCGACGCACAACCCCGAGTTCACGATGCTCGAGTCGTACGAGGCGTTTGCCGACTACAACGACATCATGGTGCTCGTCGAGGAGATCATTGCCGCGTGTGCGATAGCAGCGACCGGCGGCACGGAGATCACCTACGACGGCAGAGCAATCGATCTGTCTGGTCCGTACCGCAGAGCCACGATGCTTGAACTCACCCAGGAAGCCGTCGACAAGGACATCGACTACGACACTTCGCTTGCGGAACTGGGTTCTCTTGCCCGAACGCACGGAATCGAGCCGGAAGATCATTGGGGCTCGGGCAAGCTGATCGAGATGTTGTTCGATGAACTCGTCGAAGAGACGCTCTGGCAGCCGACATATGTCACGGAGCACCCGATCGAGACGTCCCCGTTGGCGCGTATCCACAGGGACAAGCCCCATGTCACCGAGCGATTCGAGCTGATCATTGCGGGCGATGAGTACGCCAACGCGTTCTCAGAGCTCAACGACCCTTTCGACCAACGCGCCCGCTTCGAGTTTCAAGCCGAAGCGAAGGCTGCCGGTGACGAGGAAGCGCATCCGATCGATGAGGACTACATCAGGGCCCTTGAATATGGGCTGCCGCCGACGGGTGGCCTCGGAATAGGCGTCGATCGGCTGGTGATGCTGCTCACAGACAAACACCACATCAGGGAAGTGATCCTCTTTCCGACGATGCGACCTGAGTCGGCGGAGGAGTAGTGACAGAAATCGAATCAACGATTCTCAGCGACATCGCGGAGAGCCTTGCGATTCCCGAGGATGGTGTGCTTTCGAGGGTCCTCTTTCGAGACGACGATATTCGTGTCGTGGGCTTCGCATTCGACACCGGCCAGGAGCTCACCGAGCACACCGCGGCGCTCCCCGTGATCATCCAGGTCCTATCAGGCCGCTTCCGGTTCACCGCAGGCGATGAGACAAGCGAGATCGGCTCCGAATCGTGGATCCATCTCGAGGCGTCAGCGCCACATTCGCTGGTTGCGCTCGAACCCTCCCGTCTCCTGTTGACGCTGCTTTCGTAGGCAGTGCTGCGGTATCTGGCATCTGTTGGCTGTTCTAGAGTGACTCAATGACCACTTACAAGCACTTCCATCCGGACGGCAAAGAGCCGTCGTCGTTCACCAGGGAATCCCAGAGGGGGTTGAGGGACGTCCTTCCCTTCGAGGACAAGCGTGACTTCGAGGAACACCGCCGAGGTTTGGTCGCCACACCCGAGTTCACCCGGATAATGGCCGATTCGGGAAATGTGGCTTGGGATATGGGGAGATACGACTTCCTGACCCATGGAGAGGATTTCGACAGCGTCCATCCTTCTCTGCAGCGCCAGGCCATTCTGAACATGAACTACGGCCTGTATGAGGTGACGCCCGGGATCTGGCAAGTGAGGGGTTTTGACCTGGCCAACGTGAGCTTCATCGAGGGTGAGACGGGTTGGATCATCTTCGACACCGCCACGACGGTCGAGACTGCTCGTGCTGCGCTCAGATTCATCAACGATCACCTCGGCGAGAGGCCGGTCAGCGCCGTGGTGCATTCCCATTCACACATCGACCACTTCGGCGGTGTTCGCGGCGTTGTGGACGAGGATGATGTGCGTGCAGGAAGGGTTGAGATCATCGCTCCGGCTGGATTTGTGGAGCATGCGGTTGCAGAGAACGTCTATGCGGGCAATGCCATGATCCGTCGTAGCTTCCTCCAGTACGGCGTTCTCACTCCCGCCAGCCCATATGGACACGTTGACCAGGCCATCGGGAAGAACGTTGCATCCGGAACCCCAAGCCTCATCACCCCGAGCCGCTTCATTACAGAGACCATTGAAGAGCACGTGGTCGACGGAGTTCGGATGGTGTTTCAAAGCACCCCCGGAACCGAAGCTCCCGCCGAGATGAACACCTACTTCCCCGACCTCAAGGCTTTCTGGGCAGCGGAGAACGTGACCGCCACCATCCACAACATCTACACACTGAGGGGTGCCCTGGTTCGAGATGCCCTTCTGTGGTCGAAGAAGATCGGTGAGGCGTTGTACCTGTTCGGTCATGACACCGACGTGATGTTCTCGTCGCACAGCTGGCCAAGGTGGGGCAATGAACGGGTCAAAGAGGTGCTGCGAGCCCAGAGGGACGCATATGCGCACCTCAACAATCGCGTGCTCCATCTCGCCAACCAGGGCGTCACCATCAATCAGGTTCACAACGAGTACCAGCAGCCGGCGTCTCTCCGGAACCAGTGGTTGGCCCGCTCATATCATGGCTCGGAGCAGCACAACGCCAGAGCGATCATCAATCGTTATCTCGGATACTGGGATGGAAACCCGGCGACCCTGATTCCGCTCTCACCGGAGGACTCGGCGCCACTGTACGTCGAGATGATGGGTGGCTCAGGACCGATCATCAAGAAGGGTCTTGAGCTTTTCGAGAGCGGGCATTACCTCGAGGCGCAGGAGATCGTGAACAAGCTTGTGTACGCGGAACCGGACAATGCAAGTGCCAAACGTCTCCTCGCAGACATCTTCGAGCAGATCGGGTACCAGCAGGAGAGCACAAGTGTCAGGAACAGCTTCCTCAGCGCCGCGTATGAACTGAGATCTGGCATCCCGGCCGGCATACCGCCGTCGTCCCTGGGTCCAGACATCCTCCGTGCGTTGACCACCGAGATGTTCTTCGACTACCTGGCGATCCGCCTCGACAGCACGCTTGTCGAAGACCTGGAGTTCGTCGCGAACGTGCGACACCCAGATACCGGTGAAGAGCTCGTTGTCGAACTGTCGAACGCCACGCTGACGACCCAGGTCGGCTTCCAGGCACCGGCACCGGATTTCACCTTGACGATTCCGCGTTCTGCCTTCGAGGAGGTCCTGGCGGGTGAGATCACGGTCTTCGACCAGATCGAAGCGAGTATCGCCACGCTCGAGGGTGATGGCGTCGGGCTGCGGCGTTTGTTCGATGCCTTGGTCGAGTTCGATCTGCTGTTCGAGCTCCTGCCCGGAACGGCGACCTGATCGACCGCGGGCTGTTCGGCGCGCTATGCCGCGACTCCTCCGGAGCCGATCACACGCCAGATCTCGTCGAACGAGCCGGCTACATCGACGAGGAGGCCATCCTCGAGGGCGAATGCCATGCAACGGACGCTGCGATCGCCCTGCTCGAACGCGTAGGGGAACAGGCCTGTGGCGAAGACCTCCACCCTTGCGGGCCCTTGTCTCACGAACTCATCAAGTAGACCGGCACAGGCGTCGTCGAATGCCGCATCTGCCTCCGTGGGCCATTCCTGGAACGACACGATTGCATCGCCGACGTATTGGTATCCGTGGACGCTACTGCACTCAACCGGATCGGGTGCAAAGGTCCTGTCAAAACATGCGCCTGCCTCAGGGTCCCATGCGAGGTTCGGAACGTCAGCCATCGGTCCGGTGATCAATTCGATGCCTTCGGCACTCTCGAGCTGAACGACACATGCCAGGTAGCGATCTCCACGATTCCATTCGTCCTCATCAGGCATGTAGGTGATGAGCATCGGCTTGTGGGTCTTCTGGGGACCGAACTCCTCGGTGTACGCCATGTCGCACTCATAGCCGCGGTCGTACTCGATGGCTTCGGCGTCGTAC